>CBFGTI010000061.1:0-30765 GCA_965651695.1 uncultured Imperialibacter sp.
CATGCTCTTATAATCGAAAAAGACGGCAGCTACAGGCAGGAGAAGTTTATAAAGAAGCTCCCCAAAAAATCGTGCTCATTCGAAAGGATTTACTTTAGCCGGGGCACCGATCCTGATATTTACCAGGAACGAAAGGCGCTCGGTGAGCTTTTGGTGCCGCAGGTGCTGGAAGCCATCAACTATGATATTAAAAACACGGTCTTCAGCTATATTCCCAACACGGCCGAAACTGCTTTTTTGGGGATGATGTCGGGCGTAGAAAAATACCTTATCAAGGAGCGGAAAAAGCTAATTCTTAAAGAGAAAATTTCTGATCCCAAGAAGCTTGAGGAAATACTCTCGTTCAGGCCGCGGGTGGAGAAACTTGTAATAAAAGATGCGAAGTTGCGCACGTTTATTACCGACGATAAGCACCGCGACGACCTGGTGGCCAATGTGTACGACACTACCTACGAGGTGGTAAAAAAAGGAGTAGACACGCTGGTGGTAATTGACGACAGCATTGTGCGGGGCACCACTTTGGAGAAAAGTATCCTCACCCTGCTCGACAGGTTAGAGCCCAAAAAGATTATAGTGGTTTCATCCGCTCCTCAGATTCGCTTCCCCGATTGCTATGGCATCGATATGAGCAAGATGAAAGATTTTGTAGCCTTTAGGGCCGTACTTAAGCTGCTGGAGGAAAAAGGGATGGAAAACCTGCTGGACGACGTATACGAGAAGTGTGTAACACACTATAACGACCGGGATGCACCTAATTTTGTAAAAGAGCTGTACCAGCAGTTTTCTGATGAGCAGGTTTCCGCTAAGGTCGCCCAAATTGTGCGTTCCAAACACCTGAAGGCCGATGTGGAAGTGATTTTCCAAACCGTAGACAATTTGCATAAGGCTTGTCCGAAGCATCTGGGCGACTGGTATTTTACCGGCGACTACCCTACACCAGGAGGAAACAGGGTGGTAAACCGCGCCTTTATCAATTTTATGCGGGGTGCTGCAGTAAGGGCTTATTAGCACATGTGAGAGGCAGTGAAATTATCGGTACCTTGGTGCGATGCCCAGCCTTGAAATATTCTATACTGTTTACGAACTGGCAAACCTTAACAGGCCTGTTCTATTCTCCGAAATACCTGAAGTATTGAGGGAAGACTTTCAATCGTTTATAGGCGGTAAAACGATAGTCAAAAGAAATAATGAATGGGCTGCTTACCCTCACGACGCGTTGGCGTGGTGCCATAAGCTAAACAGCAGAGGAGTTGACTACCCCTTGAATCTTAATGGAACTGCAACAAAAATTACAAAAAGCAAATAGCCTTCATAAGCAATTCTGTTCCCGCTTCCAAATGTAAGAGAGCACAAAACCCTAAGCCAACGCCATTTTCCCCATGCGCCGAATATAAACCTCAGCCGCTAACATATTAGGCACCCAGCACATCCATGCTACTATTTGGTAGGCCGTGACAAAATCAATTTGTAGCAGGGCTGTTTCAAGCGGCAGTATCAGGCGCAGACTAATGGCAGCGCAGCAGGCAGCATAGCTTCGTATCATCCACTCCCTGTGCACATCAACGTCTTTTTGCCTGATGCTTCTGTAAGCCATCCAGGAGGTGGCCAGCCACACTATGGCCAGCAGGTTAAATCCCACCCTGGCTATTATGCCGCCTTCAGCAAACAATGAAAGACCAAAACCCGCCACTCCGCTCACAGTAATCCCCGCCATATATAACTTGCCAAGCTTACGGTGCAGGCTCAGGTTTTTCCTCAGTTTTTTGGAGAACTGGAACGCGCCGGTTATCAGCGCTATCCCACCAAAAGAGGCATGCAGGTAAAATGCAGTTTTCCACAGCGGGTTGGCTCGAAGTACCTCGGGTTTTGCACTTAGAAATCCGAAGGACGGATTAAAGCTTAAATAGGAAAAAGCATAGCCGGCTACACCGATGGCCAGAAAAACGAGCAGCCCCCACAGCAAACGTTCAGTTGTCTTTTGCATAATTTTTTTAAGCAAAAGGAGGCGTTTTTTTCATTTGCAGCGTCTTACCCCTTCGGTTGAGACCACTAAGACGTCATCATTTTCAGCTTTTCACGATATTCGGTTGGAGTTTGGCCGGTAAGTTCTTTAAAAACTCTGTTGAACGATGCCTTCGAATTAAATCCGCAGTCGAGTCCGATACCCAGCACGCTGAAGTGCCCGTAATTATCAGAAACCAATTTGCGGCGTGCTTCTTCCACGCGGTATCGGTTTACGAGGGCAAAAAAGGTGAGATTAGATTCGCTGCCAATGGCCTGAGAAATGTAATGCCGGGGCGTAGATAGTTTCGCCGCCAGGTCGTCGAGTGTAAGATTGGGCTCCAGGTAAAGTTTTTCGGTTGCCATCATCAACTTTATCCGATCCAGCAACACTTTTTCCTGGCCGGCCTTCAATCCTGAGCGGGCATATTTTTCCAGCGATTTGCCCTCCGTGCCGCCATGGTTGGGCGCAATGGGATATTTTACCAGTATGTTTTCGTGGCGCAAACCGTGATAGCCCAGAAAAAGCACAAAAAAGCTAACGGCTGTAAAAATGTAAGTGTTGTTTCGGTCGGGGAGGGTAGTGCCGGTAACGTAGCAAAAAGCTGCTGTACCAAGCACCACTATCCAAATGCCACCAAGCCCCCAGGCCAGTCGTTTTAGCCAGAGAAAATCGATTTGCCTGGTGGAAAAATAGCCTTCCATTTGGTTTTTGAACTTTCGCAGCTGGAGCAACAGGAGAATTACATACACCGGCCCCGAAAACAGGTTGAAAAAGTTGCCGATTTGCGCCTGCCACGGGAGGGCGTTGGGCAGTACAACTTTCATAAACTCCAGCTTTTCAGGAGCAGGTAGCAGGTAAATGTCAATCACAAGCAAATTCAGCAGAAAAAACGGAGCAAAATGAAAGAGCCAACGGTAGTTGAACTTCTGGTTGCCCGACAGAAGTGCCTGCGCATATATCCACAAGAAGGGGCCCTCGGCAGCCGGCATAAAGCGGTTGGGACCAAAAAGATGGGGAAACCGGCTGGTAAGGCCGGTGTAGTCCCAGTAATACCACAGGAGATGCAGCGCTATAAATAACAGCCACACCATCAAAATGCGGTCAGCAACCGACTTACCTTTTTTTCTGCTCAGCAGCAACGCAAAAAAAGCAGCCTGTCCTACACCTATTACAAAGATAATATCCACTGCGGAGTTACTTTAAATTCCCTGCTTGTTGCCGAATCACGTTTTTTTGTTGCCGACAGCTGCTTAGCTGACTTTTGGCAAACGCTTTTTATATTCCCAGGTCTTTTTGGATCTCTTCCAGCGTTCTTCCTTTGGTCTCGGGCATCATAAAAATTACCCACACCAACTGAAGCACCATCATGAAAGCAAAAAAGAAAAAAACCATTCCCGGATTACCCAGCCCCGATAGGAGGGCAGGCATGAACAAGGTGACCAGTGCTGCCAACACCCAGTGTGTGGAGCTGCCGAACGATTGACCGTATGCCCGCAGATGGTTTGGAAAAACCTCCGAAATAAACACCCAGATTACAGTGCCTTGCCCAATGGCGTGCGCCGCTATAAATAAAAACAGAAAGATAGGCACTGCCATGCCTTGCCACTGCTGGTAAAAGGCAATGCCCACCAGGCTGAGAGAAATGATATACCCGAAGGAACAAACGTACATTAGCACCTTTCGACCCACCTTGTCGATGAGCGACAAGCCGAGCAGCGTGAAAACCATGTTGGTTACCCCTATGCCGATGCTACTCAGCAGGGCAGAGCTGGTACCCAGCCCGGCCATTTCGAAAATGCGCGGTGCATAATAAAGAAAGGCGTTGATGCCAGACAACTGGTTAAAAAAGGCAATGAGAAAAGCCAAAACGATGGGGAGCTTGTATTTTTTCGAGAAAATTGATTCACCCGAAAGCGGTTTGTTCTCCTCTTTGAGGGTTGTTAGCAAGGCATCTATGCTGCCTTCGGTACCCAGGCTGTTGAGTACAGTTTTGGCTGCTTCATGATCTCCCTTGTGAATCAACAGCCACCGTGGACTTTCGGGAATTCTGAACACCGACACCATATACAAAAAGGCCGGAATTGCCTCTACGCCCATCATCCAGCGCCACGAATCTGTTTCGATGTCTTTTAGCAGATAATTAGAGATGAAAGCCACCAAAATGCCCAACACAATATTGAACTGATACATTGCCACCAGCCTTCCCCGTTGGCCGGCAGGAGCTATTTCAGAAATATAAGCAGGAGCTGCTATGGTGGATATACCAATGCCGATACCACCCAAAAACCTAAAAATGGCAAAGGAATAGGGATCCCAGGCAAAAGCAGAGCCCAGAGCCGATACCAAATAGAGAATGCCTATCCATAGCAGCGTTGTTTTGCGGCCTAGCATGTCGGTAGGGTAGCCGCCAAAAAGCGCCCCAAGCACCGTGCCCCACAGTGCCATGGACATCACAATTGAGCCATGAAAAATATCGGAGGTTTGCCAAAGCGTCTGAAGCTGCCGGTCGGCTCCGGAGATTACAACTGTATCGAACCCAAAAAGAAAGCCACCCAAAGCGGCTACCAGCGTGCATAAAAAGACATAGTTCTTCTTGTTCATGAAAGTAGTTTAAATAGTGTTCCGGCGCTGAAAATAAGAAAAAACTGCTGAAGTTTGTTTTGCTCACGCAACCCTTTCATATATGGGCCTGTCCTGCGGATACAACTAAAAACTCGTGCTATGAAGTATCTTCTTTCTATTGGACTATTAACAATGTTTGGGATTGCAGTATTCACCAGCTGCGATTCTCTCGAAACTGACAGCTTTCCGGAACCTGCCAGCTCACAAACCAGAGAATTTGTAACAAGGCCGGGAGGCGCAATATCATTCGATCTCGGGGACCTGATCCAGTCCGGTGAAGAGGTCAACTCCACTATAGCGCAGGAGCCCGCTTATGGTATTATTCAATCACTCGGCAACAATAGGTTCACCTACCACCCGTCAGGACTCTCCAGCACCGATCAGGTGGTGTTCGAGTCCGTTTTTGTGCTGTCAGGCAGGCAGCGGAGTGATACAATAAATTTTAGGGTAGTAGAGCTGGGGTCGGAGGGCGACACTACGGGAGTTGTATGTGGCATAATTGCCTCCGGCGATTTCTTCGAAGTACCCGGTGAGGAGCCTGTAATGTTTGATGTGCTGGCGAACGACGAAATATGCCCCGAATTGGAGCTGGATGATCAATCGCTTTCAATTTTGCACGGCCCCAGCCTGGGTGTTGCCGAGGTAAACGGACTTCAATTGGTATACTCAACGAATGCCAATGCTGAACTGAACACCGTGGATACGCTGGCATACACCGTGTGTAGCAAAGGAAACCCTCAAATGTGTGCCTCAGCTCTTGTATTTGTATACCTGGGAGAGATTGGAAACAACTGTGAATACAGGGTGCTGGAAAATGACGTGGTAACCTTTGCCCCCGTAACCGGGACAAACGTAATGAACATCAACGTGTTCGAAAACGACAGCATTTGCACTTTCTACCCGATAAGTTCTTTTGAAGTAACCCAGCCCCAAAACGGCGAGGTGCATATTGTGGATGGGCAAAACGGAATTATAAGTTACGAATTGTTGAATACGGACTTTAAGGGTGAAGAGGAGTTCGAATATGAAGTTTGCTTTACCGACGATTCCTGCAACCCGCCGGCTACCGTGAAGGTAATTGTGGACTGATTTGCTCGGGAGATTTTTTTGAGAAAGCCCCTGCCCGCCGGTAGGGGCTTATAGTCGTGTTAACGGTGACAGAAGAAATTATCAAAAAATGTATTCAGCAGGATCGTAAAGCGCAAGCTGCGTTCTACGATCACTACAAAGGCCTTGTAATGGGCGTATGCTTCCGCTATGCCCACCACGAAGAGGAAGCAATGGATATTTTTCAGGAAGCGTTTGTTAAAATTTTCCTAAAAATGAGCGATGTAAAAGATGTAGTTGCCATGCCTGCCTGGATCAAACGAGTTGCCGTAACAACGGCTATCAATCACTACCATCGTAACAAGCGATTTCGGGATAGCCTGGAAATCGACGAAGCTTTGGATGCAGAAGGAGAAGATTATGAACTGATCCTGCAACAGACCGACAACGAAACGTTACTGGAACTAATCAACGAACTGCCACCGGGATATAAGGTCATATTCAATATGTACGTTATCGAAGGCTTCAACCATCCGGAGATAGCAGATTTGCTGAAGATTTCAGAAAATACCTCCAAGTCTCAGTTGAGTCGTGCACGAGAGCTTCTGCGAAAGAGTTTGAAAAAGAAAGGTATTAAAAGCCTGACCAATTATGCGTAACGAGGAATTTGACAAGCTGATCCAGGAAAGACTTGCGGGTTTTGAATACATGCCTCCGGAGGCTGCGAAGCCTGAGGTATTTCGAAAATTGACCGCTGCACGCCGCCGGTCGGTTTATTGGCGGGCATCACTGGCAGTGGCTGTAGCGATAGTGCTGGGTGGTATTGTGTATTTCTCGCAATACCTTTCCATCACGCGCCAGACACCACCTGAAACTGGCCATACAAGCGGGGTTACTGCCGAAGTTCATCCTCAGGCAGAAAATCCCCTTCAACGCAAAGAGCAGGCGCTGGCGGATCCCGGCGTTTACGGTGAAAGCTCTTCGACAGAAGATGCACCGGAAGCGGCATCGACAACGCAGGCTGCCGGTATAGCTCCCACGCCAGGGGTGCCTTTGTCGGGTTCGGAGCCACAGTTTGCTCAGTTGCATCGCCAGAGTAAAGCAGGAATATATCGCAACTCTGTTTCGCCCCGCCTGCCGGTCGGAGACGATGAGCCTGCAGCATCGGCTATCCTAAGTGCTTTGTATCCGAAAATCGCTGATCCATTGGCAGCAAATCTGCAACCGCTTAAAAAGGCAAAGTGGTCGGCAGGCCAGCGTCGTATCAGTGGTGAACTGCCGGAGGAGCTCGACGAGATGGTTGTTATGCCGGCAAACGATAAGCCGTGGGCCATTTACCTGGAAGCAATGCCATTTTTTAGCTATAGTCATTTCGAAGTGGACAAGACTGATGAATTGCTGGTGGTTGGAATCGAACAGGTGCCGTCGATGGACCTTAGAAGGCTTGGTTGGCGCCTGGAGGGCGGTGTAGAATATGAACTTAGTCCACGGTTGAGGGCGCAGTTGGGTCTGGTGCTGTACCACAGGAAACAAAACGCCAATTTGGTCACACTGTCGGTCGACTCAGTGGCGGTAACAGAATATGCCGGCGGTTACAATTTGAAGCCCGTTTTTGGTGAAGACACACTGCGCATGTCGATCGATATTCTGAATGCAGGATGGTTGGCAGGGCTCCAGTATAGGCTAAACCTCGGAAGGGTGCAGCAATGGATTGGAGTAAGCGCAGAGCTTCATAAGGCGCTCACACGAAACGTGGTATTCGAAAGCCTGAGCAGTGCCAGTCAGCCCTCGGCTTTTTACACCTTTGCCAACCTCTACTATCGGGCCGAGTACAACTGGAGACCTGGATGGCAGTTGTTTGTTCAGCCTACGTTTAATTATAACCTCTACGTAAGCAGCAAAATGCAGGCGCCTGTCAATGTCAGGCCGTACGGGCTGGGTTTTAGTTTTGGCGCCAGGCTAAAATTCTAACAGGCTTTACTTAGCCACTAGTAATGCCAATATTCCCCTGAGGTAAATTTTCCGAAAGGCCCGTAGAAGTTTTTGCTAACTTCATTATTAAAATTAGCCGGAAAAAATGAGACGAGTTTGCCTGATCACTGTTGTTGCAGTTTTTTTTCTTAGCAATCAAAATCATGCGCAGCCGGTTCCGCCTGAAACTGACCTTCGCATGTACGACATAGTGCAAGCGGTGTCGGCAGAAAGAATTGAAGCTGATGTTCGGAAGCTGGCTGGCTTTGGAACCAGAAGCACGTTGTCGGATACCGTTTCTGAGACAAGAGGAATAGGGGCCGCACGTCGGTGGATCAAAGCCGAATTTGATAAAATCTCCAAAGATTGTGGAGGTTGCCTTGAGGTAACCTACCAGCGCAACCTGGTACGTGGCCAGCGTTTCCCGCGCATTCCGCAAGACACCGAAGTAACCAATGTGATAGCCATTCAGCGGGGCACGGTTAATCCCAATCGCTATGTGATAATGTCGGCGGATATCGACTCCAGGCCTTCCAATGTGCTTGACGGAACTATCGACTCTCCCGGCGCCAACGATAACGCCTCGGGAATGGCTGGTACAATGGAGGCCGCCAGGGTGCTCTCCAAATACAAATTTCCGAACAGTATAATCTACGTGGGGCTTTCGGGCGAGGAGCAGGGGCTTATTGGCGGTACCTATATGGTAGAAATGGCAAAAGAGCAGGGGTGGGAAATAATTGGGGTGATGAACAACGACATGATCGGCAATATTGAAGGACTGGATGGAGTGATAGACAACAGGGCGTTCAGGATATTTTCGGAGCCTACGCCTGTAACAGAAACAGATGATGAGCGCCGCCGCCGGAGGTTTTACGGCGGGGAAGTAGATGGCATAAGCAGGCAACTGGCCAGGTATGTTCATAATATGACAAACACCTATATGCCGGAGATGAACCCCATGCTGATTTACAGGCTCGACCGTTTTGGCCGCGGAGGCCATCACCGGCCTTTCAACGACGGTGGGTTTGCGGGTATTCGCATCATGGAGGCTCACGAAAACTATAACCGGCAGCACCAGGATGTGCGGGTCGAAAATGGGGTTGAATATGGAGATGTAATAGAGGGGGTAAATTTTGACTACGCAGCCAAACTAACTGCAGTAAACGCACTGTCGCTGGCGGGCTTGGGCTGGGCTCCCAAAGCCCCAACTGATGTTAAAATAGGGGGTGCCGTGCAGCCAAACACTACACTGGCCTGGAAAACAGAAGCCGATCCGAATCTTGCCGGCTACAAAATATATTGGAGAGAAACCACAGCGCCACAGTGGCAGTACAGCCGTTTTGTGGGCAATGTAAATGAGTTTACGCTGGAAGGCATTGTTATCGACAACTATCTTTTTGGAGTGGCTGCAGTTGGCAAAGATGGCAACGAGAGCCTGGTGGTGTTTCCGGCTTCACTAATTCCGAGGTAACAGTTACCTCAACCTGTTTTGCAGCTCTAATCGCATGCGGTAGGCATTCATGGCAAAGTCTCCCAGCTTTTTGGTAAGGCGGTAGTTTACCATCGACCCCACCACGGCTCCTATGCCGGGTACAAGCTGCAATAGTTTGGCCAGGTCCAGATTGTCGCGGTATTCTTCCCAATAGGTTTGCCAGTCGTGCTGGTTCATGTCAGTGGTCATGTGTTTGCCCACAGTTTCCCAATCTACCATCATCTTAAAAACCTTGTTGCGGTGTTTTTGGCTTGAGAAGGTGATTTGAAAGATGTAGAGCACATAAATCCTTTCCCCAGGATCCTTGATATCAAACCCGTAAGCCGCGGCAATTTCAAAAAGCATCTTCATTTTTATTGACAGCCACAACGGCAAATCTGTCAGGCCGAGCAAAAATCCGCCGTAGCCGGTTACTCCTCCCTCCACCGCCGCGGTAGAGCGGTAAAATTTTATCTTTTGTCTCACAACTTTCTCCATGTCAGCAAGTGAAGCACTGGTCAGTTGAGGATTGGCGGTAATAAAGCCCGCGCCGGATATCACGGCCCGGGTCATTTTTTCCATCGCCTTTGCTATCGCATCCTGAATTCGCCGTGGAATAAGCCTGTTTAAGCTGGCCTGCATTTCTCTTACACCCTGTCCGATAATAGAAGGGCGTCGCTGCATGCTTTTTTGCCAGCTGCGAAGCTCTTGCACTGCAATTTTTTTGTAGCTGGTGGCATCCAAAACCTTTGTATCCATTGTCTTTTTCCCCTTGTATTGAAAATAACGAAGCCGCCAGGTTTGGATTTCGTTTACCTCGAAAAAGCATCGGCATGAAGAAGCCATTCAAGTTAAGGTGGCTTCCCCCTTTTGCTGTGCGGTGAGCAACAGTAGGTCCGCTAACTACTAAATACGCTGTACCTGTCAAATTCTAAACAACCGAACGAATAGCGGGAAGTTGACATCGAACCGGGCAGCCACCTGGCCTTTAGGTAGAGAATGTACAAAATTGCCTACCGGGTTCGAACTGTTAATTTTCGTATAGTTGCCAACGGCCGACCAGGTATTGAGATACCCTTCCAGTTGCTTCAGGTCCCACTTATAGCTCATGGCCAGATTTTCTGTAACCGACACCTCCTTAAAAGGAAAAGAAAGCTCTTTGTACGAAGAGTCGATGTGGCGCCGTTCGGGGTCCCAGTACGAACCCAGCGTTATGCTGTAAAACTCACGGATAAATTCCTGCCAGGGGCCGGGCAGTTCCATTAGGCCATAACCCCACACTGCCAGCAACGCTCCGGGTCGGGCAACCCTTCTCACTTCTTCGCAAAACAGTGGTATGTCGAACCAGTGAATTGCCTGAGCTGCGGTTACAAGATCGAGCGAGTGATCAGCTATTTGAGGGGCCGTTTCGTCTGCTACAAAGCTGCTCAAATTGGGCAGCGCGGGCACTTTCATTAGCTGCTTTATGCTGATGTCGGTAGCGTATACCCGGTTAAATTTTGACGCCAGTACCGCTGCTACCTGCCCGTTGCCGGTGCCAGCATCCCAGGCTGTGTCAAAAGAATGAACATGAGAATATATGAAGTTGAAAAGTAACGGTGGATACTGTGGCCTGAACATCGCATAGCCGGATGCCTTGTCTGAAAATCGATCTTTCATAGAAGGTTTGCAAAAAAGTGATAGATATCTCTTGCTAAAGTAAGCCAATATAGCGGGATAATAACGATTAGTAAAAGGTTAAACATGTATTTGCTGCCTACTTTTTGCGAGCATGGCCACGATACCGAAGGCAGGTCCCGGTGCAAGCAAAAGGTACATCCACTGCGAATACCCGGAATGATGAAGGTAAGTGATGGTTTCGATGCTGACAATGGTAATGGCAAACCCGATACAATTAACAATAGTGAGCGCGGTGCCTGTATTTTCTTTGGGAGCAGCTTGTGCTACGAGCGTCGAAAATTGCGGCGAGTCGGCCACCACCGCCAATCCCCAAACCACCAGAAAGGCTATAAACAGATAAGCCGGAAGCACAAACACAAAGGGCGAAAGCAGGCAACATGAGCCGGAAACCGACAGCGCTGTTACTGCTACTTTGGCACTACCGTGCCGCATAGCCAGGTAGCCGCCCACCACACAAGCCGCGCCACCTGCGGCGATTATAAAAAATGAATAGAGGGAAACATTTAATGCCGCTCCGGTGTGCAGCCGGTTGTATGTTAGTAGCAAAATGGGCGCAAAGGCCCAAAAAGCGTACAACTCCCACATGTGCCCAAAGTAGCCGAAAGCAGCCGACCTAAAGCTTCGTGCCTTAAATACCCGAAAGGAAGCAGTCAAATCAATTTTAGGGCTTCTCCGCCGAAAGGGGCCATCCGGCACTCCTAAGTACAAGACCATGCCGCCTATAACCGAAATTCCTGATGTGAGCGCAAACACGGTTTGCCAGGGCAAGTCATGCAGCAATCCCTTTACAAGATGCGGAAAGGCAGTGCCCAACACCAGTGCGCCTACCAGAAAGCCGAGGGCTTTTCCCAGGCCTTTTTCGTGATGGTCAGCTGCAATTTTCATTCCCACGGGGTAAATGCCCGCCAAAAGTAAGCCTGTAGCGAAACGAACCGCCAAAAGCGACAGCAGGCTTTGGCCGGGTAGCAGCGCCAGCAGGTTAACAATGGCCCCCGAAGTTGCACAAACAACAAATACTTTGGACGGAGAGAACCGGTCGGCAATGCTAAGCAGGGCAAATAGAAGCGTGCCAACGATGAACCCAAACTGTACGGAGGACGTGAGGTGCCCGAGAGCGCCATTGCTCAAGCCGTAGTTTTCGATCAGGTCCTCTACAACGGCATTACCGGCAAACCACAGCGAGGTGCAGCTAAACTGAGCGGCTACTATGAGGGGCAGTATTCTCTTTGGTGTTGACGTCACTTGCAGGGCATCTGGTGAATAATATCGCTTAAGCCAGGTGCTTTACAAGAGTGGTGTAGTGGTTTTGCATAATTATTTTTAACCACTCGGTGTACTGATGCGGATTTTTTTGGATATCGTTCCGAAGGGTGTTCATGCTTACATACTTATAATCGGCCACCTCGTGGGGGTTTATTGAGGGTAAAGCGTCTGTGTAGCCGAAAAATACGTAATCAATTTCGTTTTCAATAAGCTTACCGCAGGGTACGTTGTACTCGAACCGAAAGGCAAAATTGAGCTGACAGCTAATGCCCATTTCTTCCTGAAGGCGTTCTGCGGCCGATATTTTTATTTCCGGTAACTCTGAAGAAAGCGGATGGCTGCAACACGTATTTGTCCACAAGCCGGGCGAGTGATATTTCTCAATAGCCCTTTTCTGAAGCAACAGTTCGTTGCGCGAGTTGAAAATAAAGACGGAGAAGGCATAATGCTGCCAGCCTTCTACGTGGGCTGTGAGTTTGTCAGCCAGCTCGAAGTGGTTCGAAGAATCAACCTTTCTTGCTAAAACGTACTGGCGCTCGGTTTTCAAGTTTGTGTAGACCATTTGCAACGTACAACAACAAAGCTACTGGCGATGTTTACAGTTTGCGTGCAAAGTTGCTTATTTTAAGGTAAAAGCAAAGACCTGAAGCTAAGCCAGTATCTTTCTGCAGACCCCGGCTAGCCCCTGCTGAGGCTTCGCAAGCAAATTATTAATCCGACAGAAATGTAAAAGTGGCATACATCTGCCGCTTCACCTCTTCATGAAACGCTTTGCCAGTAGTAATGAAGCAGATAGTTCGCGAGCCGTCTGAAAAATAAATGTACTCGCAGCCCGGAACCACCGCGCCGGCGTTGTCGCCCTTGCAGCTCACTTTGCAGGAGTTGATGTGTGTAGCGCCCGTCCAGCCGATACCTTTAATGTCTTCAACCGGCTTACTCTCGTTCTCCATATAGATTGAACTCGGGTAGAACCTCCTGTCTTTCTTCGTGTAAGCTTTATTTAAAAGCGTGTGTTCGAGTGGCTCACCATAAACTTCCACGTAAAAAATCTTACCCTCGTAGCAGTCGCCGTAAACTTTTGCTTCAGCCGGATCTTTACTCACAAAATATCCCTTCAGCCCGTAGGCCAAAAACGTGGGTTCTTCTACAAACTGCCAGTTTTTTGGGCAGTTGAAGGAAAACCCGTAGTCCTTGTTTTCGTAAACCGAGAAACTTACAGCCTGCCCCCGTCCTTCGTTACTTAGAAATAGTGCCACCAGGCACAATCCAATAGATAACTTGTTCATTCTTTCGTTTTAGTTTAGTAGGTACAATCCGTCGCACGCCTCAATCTCCTCGGCTGTTTGAGATTGCAAACGTTTGTAATTGGAAATATACAATAAAACAATTACAAGATACCAGCGTCTCTGCTCAAAATTATATATGAACAAATAGGGGTACTTTTATTTCCAGCACAGATTTGGACCAAATTTGGGAAAGATACAGTTAATTTTTTAACCTGAGCTGGAAATGATTTTTATCCAACGTTAGTGTAGCTCTTCTTCGGGCTTCCGGCGGCGCTTCCAGCGCTTATGGGTCCATAGCCAATATTCAGGCTGCGTATTAATATCCTTCTCCAGCATTCTTACGTGTTTTTCAGTTATTGCACCGGGCGGCTCGCTTGCAGGATCTTCCGAAAGCACTTCAAATTCGATTTCGTACATTCCCCTGGCCTTCTTCCGGATTCGCCCGAAAACCACAGCGCAGTTGTAGTCTTTGGCGTATTTTTCCGTGCCAAATGCTACTGCGGTTTCCTGATTGAGAAACGTGGTCCAGTATACTTTTTTGCTCCTCGGGCACTGATCGGCCCCAAAGATAGCCGCATACGGTGTGGGCCAGTTGGCTTCAAAAAGCGCCTTCGGGGTTTGTTTGGGAAAAAGGATCAGTCCAAACTTTGTTCTGGAGGCTTTCACCAGCCGGTCGAATGTTTTGTTAAACAATGGTGCATACAGCGCGGTAGTCTGGTACTGAAGCTGCGCATCCACTGCTATTGCCAGCATTTCCCAGTTGTTGTAGTGGCCGCCCACAATGAGCAGGTTTCTGCCTTCTGCAAACAACCTGTCAAGATCTTCATTTTTCTTTACCGGGCACCGCCGAACAGCTTCGGCAAGCGGCATACTGAAGATCATTACCGACTCCACCAGAAGATCGCAAAAATGCCTGTAAAACGCCCTGGCTATCAGCCGAACTTCGTCCGGCGACTTTTGCGGGAATGAATCACTGATTTGTTTGAAAACGACTTTTTTCCGGTATAAGCCAAGGTGATAAAAGAAAATAAAGAGCACATCGGAAATCCCGTAGAGGACCCAGGCCGGCAGAAAGGAAAGCGGCTTTATGATGCCGTAATAAAAAACGAAAGACATAGATTTCAAAAAGCCAGGAGCCTACACCTGAGGGGAAGTAAGAAGTGCAAAGTTAGCTTTATTTTTCAGGCTAAGGCCAACTGGCACAGTTATTTTCCCACGTCTCGGTCGTAGGCCATTTTGAGGTATTTTTTCACCTCTTCATTAATGTCTTCCTTGTGCTGCAACCTTATGTAGTGATTCCAAACGCCTGCGCCCGGGTAGGTAGCGATTTTGTAAAAGCAGAAATTTTCTTCGAAGGCTTGGGGAAAGTGTAGCACTATGTCAATAAAGCTACGGCCTACCCGATGGATATACCCGTACCGTGTTTTTCCAACAAAGGCAATGCGGTGTTTTGCCGGGTGTAGCGTGAAGTTGGCAATTTTCCGGTATTCATCCAGGAAGAAGTGGAATAGCTCAAGTATCTCGGCAGGTTTTCCTTTCAGAAAATCCTCCACGGTTCTGTCGTTGCACGAGTGCGTTTGGTGCTCGTGTACAAATTGCTGCTTGCACAGGGGGCATGTCCACATAGTAGTGGCAAAATACTGCAAACTGCCGGATAGCAAAAGGCTGGCCCTGTGCAAAATTTAATAAGATCGTATGTAGGCCATGGCTCTCATTACGTCTTTCTGGCTTATCTGGCCTATTAGTTTATTGTCGTGCACTACCGGAAATCTCCTCAGGCGGCGTTCCAGAAACATTTTGGCGACATCGAACACACACATAGTGGGAGGTATGCTTACCACGCTGCGCGCCATGTGCTCTTCAACAGTGCCCGACAATACGGGCATATCGTGGTATTTACCCTTTACCACCTCTTTCAGGCAATCGCCTTCGGAAATAATGCCCACCAGTTCATTGTTCTCGTTTACAACAGGGCCGCCCGAAATCTTTAGCGTGATGAGCGTATGCACGACCTCATAAATGGATTGTTCGGGGCGGAAAGTGATGAGCGAGGTAGCCATGTAATCCGAAACGAGCACCGGTGCCAGATCCTGCTGCTTCGGTTTCGGCATGGTTTCGCCTTTAAAACTTTTTACCATAGCAATATTGTTTAAAATTGACAAATCAGAATTATTTGCTCGCTTGCAAGAGCGAAAGCTTGGTAATCACTCGCCATGATGCGTATAAAGAAAGGCTAAATTGGCGCGGTAGGAGATAAGTACGCTTTCCAGGTCCTCGTGTAACGAATCCGGCATGGCTTTATTGTTTCGTCCCAAACAAAAAAGGCCGCCTGCGGCTCAATTATTACTTTCCTGGTGAAGCTCGCCTGTTTTTTTAACTATGTCGTGGATTATGTTGTCAAGGTTTCGGCTTACCTGGTCTACTTTTTCCACAATGCCCCGGTTTTCGGTGCTGCTGGGGTCGGTCCAGTCATATATATTCATTAAGCCCATTATGGTGGCCACCGGCCCCCTTATTTTGTGCGAATGAAGCCAGGCTATTTCAGTAAGTCGTTCGTTTTGGTATTTCAGTTTTTCTTCGTTCAGCTTCCGCTCGGTAATGTTTCTGTTCACTGCTACAAAGCCAATCGGGGTGCCATCCTCCTTCTCTACAACTGTAATCGAACTGAAGAAGAAATATTTTTGCCCCGATTTGGTAGTTTGAATTACTTCTCCCTCCCAGCGCCCTTTCCCGGCAATTGTTTGTATTACTTCCTCGTCGGAACCCCGCTCGTATTCAGATGCTATTACTTCCCGAAAAATTTTTCCTGTTACCTCTCCGGCTTCCCATCCGTAAAGCTCTTCTGCAGCTTTGTTCCAAGTGAGTATGCGGAATTCCAGGTCGGTAGAAATGATGGCTTCAGAAACCTCTTGCAGCAACAGCGCCTGCAGCTTCAGGTTTTCTTCGGCCTGCTTCAAGTGGTGTATATCGCGCATGTTTACCACAAAAGCGTTGATATCGGGATCGTCGATATAATTGCTGACTACAGCTTCTACCCAGCGCCATTCGCCGTCTTTTCTCCTTACCCTTATCTGGATGGGCTTAGATACATGCGGGTGTTCAGATACCTCTTCCAACAGTCGTTTTATAAGCTCATGGTCCGCTTCGTTAACTATGTCAGTATACGGTATTTTGATTATCTCCTCCGCTGTGTAACCCAAAATATCCTTCACCGAATCTGAAGAATAAGAGGCAACTCCCGCAGCATTGGTTAAAAAAACAACCTCATGGATGCGATTGACCAGCTTTTGAAAATGTCTTTCGCTTTGTTTTATTTTTTCGGTGCTGTTGATCCGGTCAGTCACATCCCAGAAAATTCCCTGAATCCCGGAAAACTTCCCGTAAAGGCCTGGAATAGGAATTTTGACGGTTTCTACGTACGTTTTTTCTCCGGAGGCGCCGGTTATCACTTCAGTTTCAGTAAATGAATTTCCGGTGTTGAGCACGTAGGCGTCGTTTGCCGAGTATTTATCGGCAAGCTCCTTCGGATAAAGGTCGTAGTTTGTTTTGCCCAGAAGGTCCTCTTCTTTCAGACCCATTGAATGGAGTAGGTTTTTATTTGCAAAGGTTATTCTGCCGTCCAAATCCTTTCGCCAGATACTCACCGGCAGGTTATCGACAAGGGAATGATACAGTTCTTCGCTATACTCAGAAGTTTGGTTTGGTTCGGCCTTAACCTTCCGGCTAGGGCCGGGGATAAGTACGTGAAATGAATGGTAGGTAATGCTTGCCGGCTTGTCTTCCTTTTCCGGCACTATAAAAGTGTCGGTCCAATAGTGGGTTCCATCCTTGGCTTTATTGCAGATTTCGCCCCGCCACATTTCGCCAGCGGAAATCTTCTGCCAGAGGTCATAAAAAAAATTATCGCCGTGGATACCTGAGCTAATCAGGTTGTAATTTTTACCAATCAGCTCGTCCTTCCGGTAGCCGTAAACGGCGCAAAATTTGTCGTTCACATATTGGATGTTGCCGTTGCCGTCATACGACGACACCATCCCGCACTGATCAATTAAATTTCTGTAAAAGTCTTTCATCACTGGTTAAAAAAACTGGCGGTTTCGCAGCGTAGTCTATCGGAAATTAGCATTATAATGTAGTAATTAAAAGAGCGCCTGTTATGTAGTTGATTTTCAGTAAGTTTATTTTCTGTCGCGTGGTTAGAAGCCCAATCTAGTGTGCTCAGAATCAGGTGGCAGGGCCATGCTAATCAAAAAGCGGTGGCGTTTGGCCGGGCGACATTGCTCTCTCGCATAGCGCCTTTATTTGAGCGATGGTATTTCGTTCTTCCGACAGCGGCGGCAGGTCATCAGGGTGAAAAAACGCCACCTCCAACGCCTCGTGCCCTTTCTTCGAAATGTCTCCTCCTGTTATTTTGCACTTAAAGAAGATCTTGTAGATGTGAAATGGCGCAGGAGGATGGCCATGCCTTGTGTTGTCGAACACTGCCAGCAGGTTATCAATCTCTACTTCCAAACCGGTTTCTTCTCTCACTTCCTTTACCGCAACCTGCGCAGGGGTAAAGCCAATATCGGCCCAACCACCGGGGAGCGCCCACATGCCATCTGCCCGTTCCTTTATTAATAGCACCCTGTCATCTTTAATGAGCACACATCTCACGTCCACCTTTGGCGTAATGTAGTTGTCTTCGCCGGCATGAAGTACCTCTATTTTGGCGGGTGTAAGCGTGGTGAGATCGGCCAGCAGCAGGTCGGCCATACCCAGCATTTCTTCATACCGCTCCTCGTCGTAGGGTGTGTTTTTAAAGTTGAGGCCGATTTGGGCCAGTGTTTTCAATCTTATGAGCGTACTTACTATTTTTCCTTTGTCCATTATAGATCCACTTTTCTGAAGTAAAGTCTTCTTACCCTGCCGCCAAACACCTGAAACCCATTCACCTGCTGCCCCTCGTTTCGAACAAAGCGAATTCTCCCTAAAAACCATGCATCTGTCTTAAACACATCGCCAGCCAGGGGTTCCAGGGCGATGGAATCGTACCGAATGTGATTTGCATACAGCTTGCCGTTGCTCTCTTTCAGGTGGTAGCTTGTATGGAGTTCGTCGCTGTAGTAAATGCCTGCATACGAGGACAATGGGGCCGCCGAGCCCGATACTTTGTACAGGGTGTCGCGGCCAAACCTCAGATTACCATTAGTAAAAGCAGATAAAGTTAGTTTGGGTTCATTTGCCGTCGAAAAACCCCCTTTCGAATTTTTAACTAGCGTGTGCTCAATGGCACCATCAACAAGTACTTGCAGACTGCCGTCTTTTTCAGTTGTCTCAAAAATTCTTTCAGGAACGGACAGGTAAACTCCGCTAATAGCAGCCAACGCCTGATCATCACTAGTTTGTAAGCCGGGTTCCTCTTTGGTGCGATACGCTCTTTCGAGAAAAAGCGCAGCCACCTTTTCGGCGTAGCCATAGCGGTCGAAGTTGCCGTAGTTGCTCAATATCACTATTCCCAGCTCTTCTTCGGGGAACCGCATGGTTATCGCCCTGAATCCTGACCACGAACCCGTGTGCATTATCACCGGCAGCTCCCTGCTTTTTTCGTACCACAGGCCATAAGCGTAGTGAGAGGTGTCGCCATTGCTGAGCACACCCCGCTCGTGCATGCGCTTTACCACCGGGTCGGCCTGCTGCTGCCTGCCTAAGAAAATGAGCCACCGGGCAATATCTTCGGCTGTGGAATACATGCTCGACGACCCCATGGCGGTAGTATTGTCTGCGTAGTTGATGAGGTTTCCCGTTTGTGCGCTGCGGTAATAGCTGCTGGCCCTGTTGGGAATGATGTTGTGAATGTCGTGGTTAAAATAGCTATTTTCCATTCCCAGCGGTTCAAAGATTTGTCGCTTAATGTGTTCATGAAAAGGCAGGCGGGTTACCCGGCTTACCAGCTCGGCAAGTAGCACATAGCCGGTGTTTGTATAGCTATATTCCGTGCCGGGCCGATAGTTCAGCTCCCTTTGAAGGAAGGCCATTCGCAGTATTTGCTCGTAGGTAAGCTGGTCTTCCATGCTCCAGCCTCCAATGGCCAGGGTTTGCGGCCAATCTCTTAGCCCGCTGGTATGGTACACGAGATGGGCGATGGTAATGGTGTCTTTGATCAGCGTAAACTCGGGAAAATAGTGTCTTACATCGTCATTCAAAGCTATTTTTCCGTCCTCTACGAGCCGGGCTACGGCATAAGCGGCAAACTGTTTGGACACCGAGGCTATATCGAAAACGGTGCTGTCCGCAATGGGAACATTAAGCTCGATGTTGGCCAGGCCATATCCTTTGCTAAAGACGATCTCATCGCCTTTTGTTACTACCACCGCACATCCGGGGTAGGCGGGCTGCTCAAATTCAGCGAAAATAGAATCTAAACTTTGCTGCCTTTTCAGGCTTAAGCTGTTTTGCGTTGCGGTGCTGCAGCTTACAGCCAAAACGGCCGAAACCAGTAGTATGGGAAAATGTGTTTTCATGGAAGGGAGCCGGAGTTAACAAAAAAAATGTGTTGGTCAAAGTAGAGAATATTTCGTTGGTGCGGAAAAGTTTTCCGGTTAGTTTTGCAGCCGGTTCCGTGAAGGATGCTGATTGGGCTTTTTTCATGTATAAAATTTGTTTTTCAGCGGCCACCGGTTCGCCGGAGCGATCGGTCCGCCGATGCGGGAATAGCTCTACCGTGCCGGAATGAATAGTGGGTTCCTGAACGACCTTATTCACGCTGCTGGTATGGCGTTCCTTATGGCTATTTCATCTTAAAACATAGGTATGGCTTTTAGCTTTTTCAAAAAGAAGAAAAAAGAAGAGAAGGTAGATGACAGGTATGTGCATCTGCGGGTAAAAGAGGTGAGAAGAGAAACGAAAGACGCGGTTAGCCTGGTTTTCGAGTCGCCTGAAGGTGGGCTGGTATACGAACCGGGGCAGTTTCTTACGCTCGTGCTTACAATAGAAGGAAAAAAAGTGCGCAGGGCCTATTCCCTTTGCAGCAGCCCTTTTTTGGATGAGGATCCGGCAGTAACCGTAAAGGAGGTGCCCGGCGGGCTGATGTCGCCTTATATAAATAGAACGGTAAAAGCTGGTGACGAAATTGAGGTGATGAAGGCCATGGGCCAATTCGTAACCACGTATGAGGCTGGCCGGAAGCGACATGTGGTGTTGTTTGGCGGAGGTAGTGGTATTACGCCGCTAATGTCGCTGGCAAAATCCGTCCTGAGGCAGGAAGAAAATTCGCTGGTGTCGCTAATCTACTGCAACAGAGACCAGGCCTCCGTTATATTTAAAACGGCGCTCGAAGAATTGCAGGCAAAATACAGCAGCCGGTTAAAAGTACTGCATGTGCTCGAAGAACCTCCCGTTGGGTGGCAGGGTCATGTGGGTAGATTGGATATACCCAAAATTTCAGCGCTTATCGAGGAAATACCTCAGCTCAGCCTGGTGGACACAGAATTTTTTACCTGTGGGCCGGAACCCATGATGCAAATTGTGCTCGACGGTCTTCTGCACCTTGGCATTCCCCGCGAAAAGATCAGAAAGGAGAGTTTTGCCACTGCCGACCATTCGCCTTCTTTTGTGGCTTCGCCCGAAGCAAAAGCGGAAGCGCTTCCCGTCAAGATTATTTTGGATGGTGAAGAGTACACATTTGATGTGCCAGCCAATAAAACAATACTGGAAACGGGCCTGGGGCTGGATATCGACATGCCTTATTCCTGCCAGAGTGGTTTGTGTACCGCCTGCCGGGGCAAGCTGCTTTCGGGCGAGGTACGCATGGACGAAGATGACGGCCTTACCGAATCAGAGAAGGAAGAAGGCTACGTGCTTTGCTGCGTAGGGCATCCTGTAAGTGGCGATGTAGTGATTGAGATTGGGTAAAAATCGCCGTTCAATTGAGGATTTTTACCGTATTCGTAACGAAAAGCCTGTTTATTGGTCCAAATCCTGAAAGAAATTGTGTCACGATGAGGTAAAATGCCGTTCGTCACGAATAATAAGCCGACAGGATATAATTTTTTACCGATAGTTGACGCATTACGTGTGCGAAATTTTCATTCACTCACATTAGCTAGCCTGCGCTTGTATAATGTCTTTTTGTACCTTTCATTATTTACAGTTACATTCCTGACAGAAACCTTTATTGTATGCGCCACAACAGCTCTTTTGCCCAAAAAAGTCTGCTATTTGTTTTTTTTATCGTTTGCTGCGGCATAGGAGGTTGCAAGGAAAAAGAAGAAGTTAAAAAGCCAGCGAAACCAACGCTCACCTTTGGGATAACGATAGACAAGAAATTTGCAGATGGTCCTTTCGACGGCCGGATTTTGCTGCTTATTGCCAGGACCAACGATCCTGAGCCGAGGTTTCAGGTGTCGGACGGGCCGGAATCTCAAATGGTTTTTGGCGTTACTGTGAATCAGCTGGCTGCTGGCACGGAGGTTACCATCGACTCGACCGTATTTGGATATCCCGTTCAGAATATCAGGGACATTCCGCCCGGGGATTATTATATCCAGGGATTCCTCAATAAATACACAACCTTTCACCTGGCCAATGGCCACACGGTTAAACTTCATATGGACCAGGGCGAGGGCCAGCGGTGGAATGTTTCGCCCAAAAATCTTTTTAGTACGCCGCAGAAGGTAACTATTAATCCTGCCAGTGGAGGCAGCTTTAAAATTAACCTGACAAACGAAATACAACCCATCGCCCCTCCTGAGGATACGGACTACATAAAGCACGTTAAGATTGAAAGTAAGCTTTTGAGCGAGTTTTGGGGGCAGCCGGTGTATCTCGGTGCAAACGTTCTGTTACCCCACGATTGGGGAAAACGGCCCGATGCCCGCTACCCGCTCATGATTTTCCACGGGCACTTTCCGCACACCTTTGGCGGTTTTAGAGAAACCCCACCCGATCCGGACCTCGAGCCCGACTATTCGGCTCGCTTCGGTATAAGCGGCTACAACAAAATACAGCAGGAGGAGGCCTATAACTTTTACAAGCAATGGACAAGCCCGCGGTTCCCGCGGTACATTGTTGTGGAGATACAGCATCAAAATCCTTACTACGATGACTCCTACGCAGTAAATTCGGCAAACCTTGGGCCATATGGCGACGCTATTACCTACGAGCTCATTCCTTATCTGGAAGAACAATTCAAAGGCATTGGCGAGGGATGGTCCAGGTTTTTGTACGGCGGGTCTACAGGCGGATGGGAGGCGCTCGCCGCACAGGTGTTTTATCCTGAAGAATACAACGGCTGTTTTGCCGCATGCCCCGACCCGATTGATTTCCGAGCATACACTTCGGTAAATATCTACGAAAACACAAACGCCTATTTTCTCGATGGCGACTACAACAACACGCCCCGCCCGGGCTACCGCAACTACCTTGGTCACCTCACCTCCACGGTGCAGGAAATGAACCACCGCGAGCTGGCACTGGGCGGAAAGGAAAGCCGGTCGGGCGAGCAATGGGACATTTGGCAGGCTGTGTTTTCTCCCACGGGTGCCAATGGCTATCCCCGGCCTATTTGGGATAAGCTTACCGGCGTAATCGACAAAGAAGTGGCCAACTACTGGAAGGAGAACTATGACCTCCGGTACATACTGGAGCGCGACTGGGCGAAGCTGGGTAGAAAACTTGAGGGCAAGATCCACATTTACTGCGGCGATATGGACAATTACTATCTCAACAATGCCGTGTACCTGATGGAAGATTTTCTTGAGAACACCACCGATCCCTATTATGGAGGTAAGGTCGACTACGGCGACAGGGCAGAGCACTGCTGGAATGGCGACCATGAAAACCCCAACTACATAAGCCGGTTGCGTTATAATACGATGTATCTGCCAGAGATTAAAAATCGGCTGCGAAAGACCAAACCGGTTGGTTACAGGCTGATCAACTGGGGTATTTGAGAACCAGGAGCCAATCGCCGGGAATTTTAGCCAAATTGATTTTGAACCGCCTGAAAAGCTTTATTCTTATTTAAAGTGAGAAGTTTATAAATTTGAATCAGAATTTTTTAGAATCTCCGGATGAACGTTTTTACAGAGCTCAATTATTTGTCCATTTTGTTTGCTGTCGTTGCCGGGCAGGGGCTTGAAATCTTGTGGTTTAGCAAGGGAATGTTTGGTTACTACTGGAGCAAGGACGTGGGCCTGTCGCCGGAGGAAATGAGCAAAAGAGATAACCGTTACGGCTTTTTATCTGGTCTTATTTTGTCGTTGTGCACGGCTTTTTTGCTGTCCGTTCTCATACACGCCGAACAAGGCACCTCCGCCTTTGAGGGTATGCTTCTCGGTCTTTTGGCAGCTTCGTTTGTGGCAGTGGCGCAGGGGGTCAATTTTATTTATGAGAGCAGGCCCGTACGCTTTTATCTCATAATGGTGGGGTACCCGCTGGTCGCCTACCCGATTATGGGCCTGATTATCGGTTACTGGATGTAGCCGCTTTTTAACTCTTTGTCCAGGTGGAGACATTATTTCCAGCGCGGCTTTACTACTTTGCCTGAGTAGTTTCAGTACTATTCCATCTTTATGCGCAGTTTCCGATTTCTATTGCTTGTTTATCTGGGGTTAACGTCCTGCATTCAAACCGATGAAGTTGAAGATTCGCTGAGCAATTTCCGTATTGTATCCGAAAGGCAATTCATAGTTGTGGGTGAAGACCTTCAGCTTCAGGCAGTTGGCACAAATGAATTTGGCGACGAGTTTGCTGTTTTCCCCCAGTGGGCTACTTCCGATGCTGATGTGGTTACAATCGATGCGGGTGGTTTTGCCCATGGCATTTCGCCGGGGCAGGCAAGTGTAACAGCCACATATAAGGAAACACCTCCCGTTAGCTTTTTGCTTACCGTTGTCGATCCGTCGGAGCTGGTAGCCTACATCCGGGTAACAGGGGCCGCGGCGAATCTGCAACCCTCGCAGTCGCGGCAGCTGGCAGCCACCGCCTACGATATTAACGACATGGCCCTAGCCGATGTGACCTTCGAATGGCAGACTTCGAATAGTGAGGTGGCAGTGGTAGATGCCACGGGCCTGGTAACTGCCGTGGCAAACGGCACATGTGAGATAGCCGCCATTCACCAGGGAAAAGCGAGCCAACCGTATGTTGTTACCGTAAGTGATGCAGCCATAAGAGAGGGCGCATTTGAAGGTGCCGCCGGGCACCAGGCAAGAGGAACAGCCATGCTTTCTGCTTATGAAAATGGCGTGAGACTAATGTTTAGTGAAGATTTTTTTGCTTCAAACGGGCCTGGGTTATACGTGTACTTGTCGCAGCATCCCAACTCTACCGAAGGTGGTATCGAATTAGCGCCGCTCACTGTGCTTGAGGGGCCCTCCAGCTACGACGTCAACAATGTAACGCTCAACGCCTACGACTATGTACTTATCTACTGCAAGCCATTCAAGGTGGTGGTGGGCCGGGCGCTTTTAAACTAAATGAAAATGAAAAAGCAACTGCTAACGGCAATTACGCTTCTGCTATGGGCAACCGATGTGGTGTGTGGTGGCGGCTGGGTATCCAAAAAGGGAAATGGGTATTTTAAGCTGGAGGAACGCTGGATCAGGGCCAATCAATTCTTCGCAGCAAGTGGCGAGCTTTTACCTATTACCACCACATCTATTTATTTAACCAACTTTTATGGTGAGTATGGGGTGTCGGACAAAATAGATGTAGTTGCCAGCCTTCCGCTGGTGGTGAGAAACGTACTGAACGAAACGCACTATACCCTGAGTGGCCGTATTGAGCCGGGGGATGCGCTTACTTCGGTGGGCGATTTTCAAATTGGTGCACGGTATGGTATTATTCAAGACAAGGCGTTTGTGCTGGCTGCCGGTATTTTTGTAGGGCTACCCACCGGCAACCCGGGTGGTGGCAACACCATGCTGCTACAGACGGGCGATGGCGAACTGAACCAGCTGCTGCGGCTCGACGGTGGCGTTTCGTTCTATCCGTTGCCAGGTTATGCTACTTTTGGAGCGGGGATTAACAACCGCACGAGGGGGTTTTCCGACGAGTTTCACTACAATGCCGAGGTAGGCTACACGCTTAAGGAGAAGCTACTTGTTTCGGCCCGTGTTTGGAGTGTCACGTCGTTTTTCAATGGCGATGCTCCTAACGCGATGAACAGCATTTTTTCCAATAACACAGAGTATTTTTCGTATGGTCCTCAAATCGCCTGGCTGCACAATGGCGGGAAAAAAGGTATTAGCTTCTCGGCGGACTACGCGGCATCCGGCAGAAATGTGCTGGCACGTCCGGCCTGGGCCGTGGGTATATTTTTTAAGCCCTAACCTCTTCGAAACGTTAAACAGAATCTTTGAAAAAATCAATTTAAGAGAACTTTAATTGGCTAAATGGCTGACTATGGCTATTTTGCAGGCTTTATTGTAAGCTTGTATAAAATGAGAAAGCCAGCGTTCCTGCTATTTTTTGTGCTCTTAAGCCTCAGGGGAGTATCCCAGCCTGCCACCGCCGAAGAGCAAGCGCCCCGATTTGAATTGCAGAAGTTAGGGAAGGAGATCAACACCGGTTACCATGAGTCGGGCCCCCTCATTTCGCCCGATGGCAATACGATGTATTGGGTGGTTTCGAGCCACCCGGCTAATACAGAGGGTGTAAATGGCTCGCAGGATATCTGGTTTTCGGTGAGGGACTCGGTTGGCAACTGGATGCAGGCTGAGCACGCAGGCAAGCCATTCAATCTGCATAAGATCAACAAGGTGCTGGGCATTTCAACCGATGGCAACACACTGATGCTGAATGGTGGTGATAAGAAAAATGAACCTGGTTTTTCTATCGTACGGAGAACTGGCAGCGGCTGGAGCGACCCCGTGCAAATGGATATTCCCGGTTATGAGGGGATGAACAAAGGCATGTTTTCGGGAAGTTACATGAGCAACGATGCCAAAGTGGTGCTGATGTATTTTACTGAAAGGGTGAAGGGCAAGTACAGCGATTTGTACGTGAGCTTTGAGAAGAATGGAAAATGGTCGGCGCCGAAGAAGCTTCCCGATGGCATAAATTCCGTGTACGACGAATTCGGCCCTTTTTTAGCTGCTGATGCCAAAACCCTCTATTTTGCCAGCAACCGGCCGGGAGGCTTGGGTAGTACCGACATTTACATGGCTCAAAGGCTGGACGATTCGTGGATGAAGTGGTCGACGCCGGTAAACCTGGGTGAGCCGGTAAACACCAAAGGTTTTGATGCGTATTTTTCCATAGATGCTACTGGCGCCAATGCATTTACCACACGGTCGTATACCAGCCAGGACGGAGGCAGTTTGGATATATTTGCGCTCGTGCCTGCCAAAGAAGAACCTGCCCCCGAGCCCGATCCTGATCCCGTGATCATACTATCGGGTATGGTATTGAACAAGAAAGACCAGGGCCCGATCTCCGGAGCTGTGGTAGGGTACCAACTGATTTCGGATGTTGAACTCGAGCAAAACGGCTTTGCAGAAGCGAGCGAGGGTGATGCATTTTACGAGACAACTCTGCCGTTTGACGGCGCATACACCCTTGAGGTGAAGGCCGAAGGCTTCATGACAGCTACTGAGTCTATAGACGTAGTGTACGATGGACTGGAAAAGCGATATAGCAAGATATTTTACCTCGATCCGATTGAGGTGGGCACCAAAGTGCGGCTTAACAATGTTTTTTTTGATACCGACAAAACAGTGCTTAGGTCCGAGTCTTTTGCCGAGTTAGACAAGGTGGTAGATTTTCTTAACGAAAATGCCTCGGTACGGATTGAGATCGGAGGGCATACCGACGACGTAGGCAGCGACGACTACAATCAGCGGCTTTCGCAGGGCAGGGCCGGTGCAGTGAGGCAGTATTTGATCGACAACGGCATTGTGGAGGATCGGATTACCGCCATGGGATACGGGGAGTCGCAGCCTGAAGTGCCCAACGATTCTAATGCAAACAGACAAGTAAACCGCAGGGTTGAATTTAAGATACTCGGGAACTAAAAATGGGGGAGCACCCCCATTTAAGACACTTTTCAACTATTAATTCTTCTGACCAGTTGTTAGGCGATGGAGTCGCTGGCAGGAGGGAAGTAGTCATCTCCTTTTTCCTGCAATATCGATAGGTACAGCGATGCAAACGACGCTTTGATCCACATGACGGCAGGAAATATACCTACTATCACCATTGCCAGTCCAAGAATGGCTATGAAGATGGAGAGCAGTCCCAGGCCGAAAACCTTCCATCCATGGCCTCTGGTCAGTTTCCAGCTGGTTTCAACAGCTTCAATCGGGTCCAGCCCCTTGTCCATTACGAGGTACGACACAAAGGCAAGCCGGCAGCCCACAATAATGCCGGGTATAATAAGTGCCACAAGCGCAATGCCTACCAGTCCGAATACCAGCAGGTTAGCCAGTACTATATTCACGTAGTTGTTAAAGCCAATCGCAATTTCCTTCACGTTCACTTTTTCGCCACGTACCCCTTTCAGGAAAATGAGGTCGCCGCTGTAGTCGAAAATAGGGAGCAGAAGGAAGAAGTAGGCAGTGCCCAACACCTGCAGCAAAATGAGCGAGGCTGAGATGTCGTGGTGCATCAGACCGCTCTTGCCCGACATCAGCTCCATAGGAAAGTCGAGCAGCGACAGTAGAAAAACGATAAGAAAGAAAGCCAGAAAATTGGCTTTCATGCGCTCCCAGCCATAGGATAAAGAGGCTCCTACACCGGGCTTGATGGTAATGTCATTTGAGTTTGCCATTGGGAATCAGTTTTGTTGTGAGCTCAAATGTATGGTGCCGCCGCTTCCTGTTTTAACTACCAAAGTAGTGTTTTTACTTTCACTACTTTAGTATTGATGCTACTTTGGTATTGGGGTGTACTTTCGCTCCATGACTTCAATCACCGATGGCATGACGCTCGACGGCCTGCTTTTTTGGATAAGCTTCATTTTCTGCCTTGCACTTACCGCCGGGGGTATGATGCTCATTTTCAGGTATGCCAAACTGCGCGAGGTTGCGGCGTACAGATATTTGCAGTACTACATGGTGCTGATTTACATTTTTGGTTTTTATGTACTGTGGAGCGAGCTTTTTCTGAAATACCTGCCGCTAACGCCGGAGATCGCGGCATTTTCAAGTGTGGTTGTTTTGCTGGGCACGCCATTCCTTTTGGTGGCAGGCATACTGCAGTTGCTGCTTGCTGCGCATCTGGCCGACAAGAAGCCCTCAACTTTGCTGTTAGCCGTTCTGCCGATGGCGAACCTGTCCGCTGTTTACTTTTTTCTGCAAACCAACGGCTTTGCCGTGCTGGCAAATGCAAATGGTATTTATGCTGTGCTGGGAATGGTTTCGTCCACTGCAACTGCGGTTCTTCTGCTCACGCTCGTCTCAAAGTACTTTCCTGGAATGCGCCGCGTGATATTTGCCGGGCTGTTCCTGGCTTTGGGGTTAGCCTACACAATTCCCCTAGCCGCCGGCGAGCTTACTTTTTATTCAAGGTTGGCGTTTGCGTTCCTTTTCTTCTTTGTCAATACCCTTATTTGTGCGTTTTTTATTTATAAAGTCAATGCAGGGCCTTCAGCTGAAAATGTGACTGCCTCGTACGAAGCCTTTGTAAAAAAGTATGGGATAACAGGCCGGGAGCTGGAAATAATTAAGGAAATCTACAACGGAAAAAGCAACCAGGAAATAGCCGATTCCTTGTTTGTAACCTTACAAACTGTGAAAGATCACACTTCCCGCATTTACCAGAAAACCGACGTGAAGAGCCGGGCGCAGTTGGTTACCATCGTAAGAAACTTCGTTTGAGGTGGCTATCGGACCAAAATGAGCCAGAGGTTGCCGTAGTGATGCATGGCACTCGCTTTTTTTAGTGCTTCGTCTCCTACGCCGGCGTACAGGTCTACATGACCGGGCCCTTTAATAGCGCCACCACGGTCTTGAGCTGTAAGAATGCGATATTCATGCTTTTGTAATACGCCCTGCTCGTTGAGCACCGGAACCTCTGCCAGCAAAACTGCACCAAATGGAATAAATGTCGGATCTACGGCGATGGAATGCCCCGGAGTGAGCGGAAGCCCGCTGGCTCCGTAGGGCTTATCGTTGGTAGGGGTAAAAAAGGTGTACGACTTGTTTTTGAAAAGTACTCGCTCAAGGCTGTCGGGATTTTGCCTGAACCAGTTGGTAATGCTTTCCAGCGAGATCGACTCCTGCGGCACATGCCCGCCGGCTACCAGGTATTTGCCGATGCTGGAGTAGGGGTGGCCGTTGGCCCCTTTGTTTGCCAGCAGTTGCAAGCTGCCGTCGGGAAATTTCACGTAGCCCGATCCCTGCACGTGCATGAAAAAGTTGTCGAGCAGGCTGGGGCTCCAGGCTATTTCCAACGCGCGGTTACTCAATTTTCCTTTACCGTCAATTTCCTCTCTTGTAGGCAATGGGCCCTGCCATGTTTCCGGCCTCTTATACAGCGGGTACCGGTAGTGCTCATCGGGAGCTGTAGCAACGTTGAGTACCGGGGTGAAATATGCCGTGTAGTGCACATGCCCCCGGCCGTCTTCACCACTTATTTGAAACAGCTCAAAAGCACCGGGGTCGGGCAGGGAATCGCGTAGTAGCTGCAATAGCGTGGTTACCGTTAGTTTCAGCCGCCGGTTTTCGACCAAAAGGCTTTCCAGGCGGTGAGTTTGATCCGGGTCTTTTAAGAAAAGGTAGCGGTACTGGTTCTTTAGCGCCTCCATTAGCTGCGTGTTGTCGCCTGCCAGGGCTTGCCGCCATCCTTCGGCATTTTGCGTAGCTGTATATAACTGGGACAGCGCAGTGGCATTCGGAGCTTTACCGTTTCCATCAAACTCGTAGCCGCCACCCAAAGGACGTGCCTGCTGGCCAAAACACAAGCAGCTGATGCAGTAGAGCAGCATTAGCGTCACGCAGTTTTTCATTTGAGAAGGAAGGTTTTAAGCTCAGCCAATTTATCGGTATTGATCAGGTCAACCCCGTTGTCGAGCATTATCTGCCATGTTTCGGGGGTGTCGGGTATTGCCCATAGCCTGAGCAGCTTTCCTTCTTTATGGGCCAAGGCGCTCATCTGGCGTATTTTTATTCTAAAGTCCAGCGGAATTTCCCCATTGCCATTCCAAAACCCCAGCGATTTAAAGGAGGTGCTTATCACAGGCATTTTCTCACGGGGAATGCCCTGCTCCAGGTCATTGGGGCGCCCATCGAGGCTTACCAGGCTGCTGTTGTCGCTTAGCACTTGCGCTACAGGCCGCTCACCCGACACAAAAACGGTTACGGGCCCGTGATGATCCCGCGCCGACAGCAGATGTTGGTAGCCTGCGAGAAGTTCTTCAAGCTTTTTGTAAGTGGGTGTTGCCGGCGTTTTAAAGTCGATCATCAGGTAAAACTTACCATCATGGCCGGGGTATACCC
>CBFGTI010000062.1:0-30729 GCA_965651695.1 uncultured Imperialibacter sp.
TCCAATGGCAAGAATATTCATCACCGGATCGGCCGACGGGTTGGGGCAGCTGGCTGCGCAGTCGCTGGTAGCACAGGGTCACCAGGTAGTGTTGCATGCCCGAAATAAAAAGCGGGGCGAGGAGGCACTGGCCAAAGTGCCGGGTGCCGAGGCTGTATTAGCCGCTGATCTGTCAAGCATAGAAGAGACGAAGCGGTTTGCAGCGGATGTTAATGAGTTGGGTGCCTTCGATGCCGTCATTCACAACGCCGGCGTATACCAGGTATCGGGCGAACTTATTGTTGCAGTAAACACGCTTGCTCCATACATCCTTACTTGTTTGATCAACCGTCCAAAGAGGCTGATCTACCTCACCTCGGGCATGCATACCAGCGGGCGGCCGAAGCTCAGGCAGCTGCGTGAAGGCGGCCTGGGAATTAGCTATTCCGACTCCAAGCTGCACAACGTTATGCTCGCCATGGCCGTTGCACGCAAGTGGCCGCAAGCATATAGCAACGCCGTGAACCCTGGCTGGGTGCCAACGAAGATGGGAGGAGCCGGTGCCCCTGACGATCTGCAGAAAGGATATGAGACGCAGGCATGGCTGGCCGTAAGTGACGATAAAGAGGCGAAAGTAAGCGGTGGCTATTTCTTCCATAAGCAACAAAGAAGTTTCAATCAGGAAGCCGCTGACCTGCAATTACAGAAGGAGTTTCTGGCTGCCTGCGAGAGCAGGACGGGTGTGAGCTTTCCAACCTGAAGTAGCTTGGGGGGCTTTCACACAGTGTCTGTGCAGGAGCTACACAATTGCAGAACCCGGCAAACCTTGCTGGCGGAGCTGTTGCAAACGAAGGTAATTAAAACTAATAGTTCAATATCGTTATTATAAACCTTTATCTTTCAGTTTGTTGTCGTTCAGCAAGAGCGGCACCGATAAAGGCAAAAAAGATAATTGACGCCTGCACCAAATGGAAAATAATGCCGACGTAGTAGGCTTCTAAAGTTCTCAGAAAAAAGATGCCGCCGGCATTCATGCTTAACACCGTAGCGGCAGCAAAACCCAACACCAACAGTTCAAGCTTCAGTGTGGCGGTAGACTTTTTGTCGACGATCTGTACCATCACTGCTTGCCCAACAATCTGGGCGCCCAGGATGGCGGAGCAGATGGTTGATATTAGGCCAACATCGGCTGTGAAGGCGTTGACGAGAAACGGAATGACACAAAACAGGAATGCTATCATGCAGTGCGCCAGCAGGCCGGTAAATTGAAATTCATTCCATTTATGGCTCCTCCGGTCGACCAGGAGCATAAGCAAAGTGGCGATGCCGGCGAGAGCCAATGACAGTTCTGCGAAAGAAATGAGAAAGTCCATGGTTGGGTCGATATCGGGAAAAATACAAAAAAATCGAAATTTCAGCGCCCTTTCGTCCACTAAATGAAACCGCTGTTTTGTTGCTTTTTCCCTCAAGCGCTGCAGATGCAGGGCGCATTTAAAACAGATTTGCCAAATAAAATTTCAAAGAAAAGTTTGAATGCGATTGCCCTGGCCGGAGAAGTCCGGCGGCCGGAAAGGTGCTGTAAAAACTGTAACTTCGCCCATTGAACTGGAACCTGGCCGACTTTGCCGACCAGCTGTATTTCCGCGAAACTTAAGATCAAAACACGTACAGACTTAAACACTTCCCCAAATGTTTGAAGGCTCCGATTTTCCGCAATCGCTTGATGAAGAAGTATTTGAAACCTGGCTGGAGAACGGCCGCCAGAGCAAAATCCGGTATAGCTACCTGCTGGTGGTTTGGGATGAGCTGGATGGCAAATATTTGCCGGTATACGTAGAACATCGCGATCACATACAGGCTTACGAGAGGTATAAGGTAGCTACAGGCAGTGAGTCGCTCGTGGCTGCCTACGACTTGTTTTCGGAGTCGAGGGTGGTCTGAATGGGCCCTGGCTTTCTTCGCATCCTGAATCTTCCCTAAAGCTGGCGGTTCAGCAGCAGCGGAAAGCTGCACCAGGGCGGCTGTTTAAATTGAGGTTGGAGACCCGGCGAACTTTAGGGAAGGTGGTGCGGGCGAATCAGCGTCGCTTTTGGCCCGCTGTATTGTCGCATGCATACAGCAAAAGTCTTGCTATGAGGCCCGACCTTTGTATCGTAACTAACACCTTATGATATGAAGATGACAACGACAAGCCTTCTGGCAGCTGCTTTTGCAATATTAATTGCCGCTTGTAAGCCGGCTACCAGGGAAAAGCAAAGCCCAACGCCGCCCAACGCCGCCACTGCCGATACACCCCTGCAGCCCGCCGAAAGCGGCTTCGCTGAGGTAAATGGCCTGAAAATGTACTATGAGGTATATGGGGAGGGTATGCCGATAGTGCTGGTGCACGGATCGTTTATGAATATCCCCATGAACTGGTCGCACATCATACCGCTGTTGGCCGCCAACCGGCAAGTAGTAGTGGCGGAAATGCAGGGACACGGCCGCACCAGAGACATTTCCCGCGAACTGAGCTACGAGGGTATGGCCGACGACGTATCGGGTTTGCTGAAGCACCTTAAAATAGACAGTGCCGACATACTTGGCTACAGCATGGGCGGAGGCGTAGCCTTTCAGGTGGCTGTGCGCCATCCGGAGCAGGTACGCAGGCTTGTGGTGTTGTCGGGCACCTATGCGAACGACGGCTGGTGGCCCGATGTAGAAGCCGCTTTTGGCACGTTTACAGCCGATATGTTTATGGGCACTCCCATACAAAAACAGTACGACAGCCTTGGGAACGATCCGGCCGGTTTTCCGGCTTACATAAAAAAAGTAATCAGTATCGACCTGGTGCCGTACGACTGGACGAAGGACGTTAAAAACATACAAGCCCCGATATTCCTGGCTGTTGGAGATGCCGACGGCGTGAGGTACGAGCATGTGCTGGAGCTGTTTCGCACCAAGGGCGGCGGCAAGATGGGCGACCTGCACGGGCTGCCGAAATCACGCCTGGCTATATTACCAGGTACCACACATATAGGCATGATGCAGCGCACCGACTGGCTGATTCCGATGATCACCGATTTTCTTGATTCGGACCTGAATGAAGCGCCGCCAACTTTCTGATATCCTTGCCTTAAGTCCATGGGTGGTGGCTGAACCACCCGGATTTTTTATAGACTTTCTAAAAGCTGCGGTTTGGGCACCGTTCGGCCCGGCTGTGTTAATATAGGAAATTCGCCGTATTGAACGCCCTTTCTTTCTCGCTTAGTATTGTAAGTATAATCAACGAAACCGAAAACATACTTATGAAAACGCTAGGCACTGTATTCATAGCGCTGCTGCTCCTTCGTCCGGCGCTCGCTCAACTTACCGAAAAGGACGTCGACAAGTTTGGTTCCTTCAAGGAGAAGGAGTTCAGAAACGCTCCGAAAAAAGTCTTCATCAACAGCTTCAACGTGTATTTCCAGGTTTTTGGAAGCGCCAGAGCCAGCACCTCGGGTGGCGAAATGCTCGGCACACTTCGCGGCAACACCAATGTGGCCATGGGCGTGTTTTTGGAAGGCGTTAGCGGTAGGGAAATGGTTGACCTGACAACCCAGGTGTACAACGAATATGTGGCAAAGCTGAAAGATCAGGGCTTCGAAATAGTAACAGCCGACGAAGCCGGAGAAACGGAAACCCTGGCCGGCTGGGTGCGGAAAGATGGCGGTGTTCTCAACTCAGCACAATCCACAGGATTTGCGAAAGTAACACCGGCGGGATATTCCTATTTTGTAAAAAGGGAAACGGGTAAAGGAAAAGAAAAGAAAGGATTCTTCTCCAATGCGGCCGGTCTTTCTAAGGACCTCAACGATGCTATTATTGCTGACGTCAATATGACATTTTACTTCGTAAAGATGAAGACCTACGACTCCGAGTTTATCGGCTATGCGAAGGTAACCGGCCAGCCCGACTTCCATTTTGCCCGTGTGCTTGGCGACATTAACAACCAGGTATTAACCAGTACTACCTACGCTTTTGGCAAGAACCTCAGCTCAACTGTTGCGGCCATCAACACCAACCTGAAAAAGCCGCTTTACAGCCAGGAGCCGGTTTTCGATAAAAACGAAAAATTTAAGGAAGTAGGCACGGCGGCTTCCAAGTCGATCCCTGACTACGCATCGGTGGTGTTTGTAAACAATACCGACATGACGGCTTCGCACAGCCTGCCCTGCGACCCGGAGCTTTACAAAAAAGAGACCTACCGAATGATGACCCAATTTTTGGACCTGGGGCTGGCCCGGCTTTCTGAAAACGTCAATAAATAAACCTTCCTGCAGGTGGCAGCCTATCGCATGTTCACAAAACAGGCAGCAGGCATCTGTATCCATTGCCGCAACACAAAATAAACAACAAATGAAAAAGATACTATCCTTTATCATCGCTGCCTGGGTATGCACGGGAGTTCAGGCCCGGCAAACAACCTACACCATTCGGGCAAACGAACCTGAGTGGGACCGGATACCCAACCTCTATGTTAGCCCTGTGCTCACCCTGGACGTCCCTTTTAGCAACGACGGCATGAATTCAAGCAGCCTCGGCTGGGGTATCAGGAGCCATGCCGTGGTAAGGGGGCGCTTTTTCGCCGATATCAACTACATGGGCAGCCTTTGGAACATCGTAACCAACATCAACACCAAACCACGACTTTTTGAAGCAGGTGGGGCCATGCTGCTGAAAAGTAATGTCAGGGAAAAAACTATTCCCGTGGTTACTTCCCGCAAAGAATTGTCCAGTGTGCGGTACGGTGACCAGGTCCGCACTACAGAGCAGGTGAACTACATCGACGTACCCAATGGCAAAGAGCTTCGGTTTGCCGGGGCGCGGGGCGGCTTGCACACTTTTCGTTCCATTTTCGAATACTCGGTGCCCGGCACGCCTCCCCCAGGTACCGACTACAATGTGCCCGATGAGGAAGTACGTGGATGGACCAATGCCATTGGCCTGTACGCCGGATGGACGCTCGGGCGGGTAAACAACCTGCAAATAGCCACCAGTGACAGGCGCATCCATTCCGAAATGAAATACAACCGCTGGTACGCCGATGTGCTGATCTCCGGATACAAGCACAACTACATCGAAAACCACCCCACCAACGATAGAAAAGCCATCCCGGTAGGATTTCGTATAGGCTTTGAAACTACGAACAAGATGACTACCGGTGTGCTGGGAAAAGTTATTCATGCGGAAGTAGGCTACCGTCCGGGATTCAACGGCATCTATACCACGATGGGCTTCTCATTTTTCCAGGTCAGAAGCCAGCTGGGTGTACTGATGTAACTGACTGAAATCCAACCAGTTTGATGAGAAGCAGTAATTTAAGGAAACGGGATAGCGCGCTTTAAATCGGAGAAGCTCATGTTTTGGATATAGGCAGGCATTTAATAGCAACGCCTTCCCGGAACTTGAGTTCGTACTCCGCCGGTCGGCATTACCCACTGCGGGCACTGTCTCAAAAACATATTTGGCGTAAGGCGATCGGGCAGGGCACATTTTCGACGAAGGGGGTACTCAACTCGTGGAAGTATTGTTGCAGGTGGAATAAAATGGGGTAATTTTAGCACAAACCCAATGGCTGCGGGAATCAATTCGCGAAGTTGGCCTGGATTAAAATACTGGTAATTTTTTGTATATGGCTGAGAGGAGCCTTCATTTGAAAAACATCCTGTTTTGCTTTTTGCTTGTGGCTGCACATGCTTTGTGGGCAAAAGACGTTCGTATCGACAGCCTGATTCGGGTTATCCCGCTAACGGAAGATGATTCTACCCGGCTGCGTTTTGTTAACGAGGTGGCGTTCTATTACGTGTTCAACGACGCTGAAAAGGCAATTTCGATGCTTGATTCTGGGTTATATGAAGCAGTTGCAGAAAAGCTGGCTTTCTGCGAAAACGAGCTTACCAACACGAAAGGGATCTACTTTGATGTAACAGGTGTAAGGGACTCTGCAAGGCATTACCTGGAAAAGTCGCTTACACTCAGCCGAAAACATGGTTTTAAGAGCATAGAAAGGATGGCTCTCAACGGCCTGGGACTGAATCTGTGGAATACCGGTCAGCTAGAGCAGGCATTAAGAAACTTTACGGAAGCCCTCGATGTCAACCGGCGACATTTTCCCGATAACAAGGAGTCGGAAGCTAATTATCTCAACAATATTGGGCTTATTTACCAGGAACTCCGGCAATACGAACGTGCAATATCCTATCACGAAACTGCCCTGGCTATTCGCGACAGCCTTGGGATTGCAGGACCAAAGGCGGTTTCTCTCGCCAACCTTGGTGTGTGCTATAAGAATACACAAAGCCTGCAAAAAGCGGAAAAAGCTTACCTTGAAGCGATTCGGTTAGCTCAAGAGGCCGATAACATGCGCATGTATTTTTCGCTTCACGATAATCTGGGAAACCTCTATTTCGAGATGCAGCAATATGGAAAGGCTGTGAGCTATTTGAAACGGGCCCTGGAAAGGGAAACGCATATTGGTAAAAACCCAAAGTCAGACCTAAGTACCTATAGCAACCTAGCTGCTGCTTACAATGCACTGGGTAATGCAACGGAAGCACTAACCTATGCAAGCACCGGTTTCAGCATCCTGCAGCAAAATCCCGACCTCCGGATGTTTGCCACAACCTTGTACAAAAGCGCTGCTGAAAGTAACTATATGATCGGCAAAAGGAGGGAGGGTAGTACGCTGTTGGCCGAATACATTGCCATCAGCGATTCCCTTTTCAAGCAGAATCATGCCAAGGCGCTTGCCGACCTGGAGGTAAAATTCAAGACGGAAGAGCAGCTGGCAAAGCTGGCAAAAGCCGAAGCCAGCCTGATACAGCAGCAGTTGAGGATCGAAAATCAAAACCTGTTGCTCTATGGCGGTGTATTTGCGCTGGTACTTGTTCTGGCTATCAGCTATCTGTTGTTTCGCCAGCAAAAGCTCAAAACCATGCAGCTGCTAAAAGATGTGGAACTAAAAGACGCCCGAAACCAGATTGCGCTGCAAAAAAAGCTGAACGAGCAGCGGCAGCACATTGCCAGAGAGCTGCACGACAACATCGGCACTTACCTGACTTTTATGAAAGCGAGCCTCGAAAAACTACCGGATACATCCGGAAGTGCGCGGATTAAGGAAGTTGTTGACTTGATGAAAAAAACGGCCGTTGAGCTGCGACATACAGTTTGGATACTAAATCACGAGCAAGCAACACTCGAAGACATTCTGCTTCGGGTGCGGAATCTGCTGCAGATTTCGCCAGAAACTGCCATGCTCAGTGCCGACGTGATTGGCGACGATCAGCTTGAGCTTACAAACATCCAGTCGACGCACCTGATAAGGGTGATACAGGAGGCTGTAAACAACGCGCTGAAACATTCCGGGGCAACACAGGTCGACGTGCTGATTTACAGCAAATTTCCCCTGGCGGGATTTGAGGTGCGAGACAACGGCGTTGGTTTCAACGCAGCAAACGGACACGATGGCAACGGGATTGGCAACATGCGGTACCGTCTCGAAAAATTGGGCGGCTCATTCAGTGTCACGAGCGATGCCAAAGGCACACGGGTATCCGGTGAATTTCCGGTTTCTGATGCTGTGGCTTTACAGAAATACATACCATGAAGATACGAGTAGCATTGGCTGAGGACAACCGGATGATTTTGAAGAGCCTGGTGGAAAAACTGGAGAGCTACCCGGATATAGTGGTAAAATACACCGCGCAAAACGGGCAGGCGCTTCTGGACCTGCTTAGTACCGACCACCTGGTAGATATAGTGCTGATGGACCTGCAGATGCCCACGCTTAATGGTGTAGAAACAACACGGGCAATAGCCCACAACTGGCCACAAATAAAGGTGCTCGTGGTTACCATGTTTGATGACGACGAGAATATTTTTCACGCGATCATGGCTGGCGCATCTGGCTATATTTTGAAGGAAGACTCTCAGACCGCGCTTTACCAAAACATCGTCGATACGCTAAACGGCGGATCGGCCATGAGCCCTGGTATAGCCGTCAAAGTGCTCAAAATGATACGCAAGCCATTTCAGCCTAACCAAACCAACGAGCAGTTTGGACTCACAACACGTGAAATTGAGATTCTGAATCAGCTAAAAAGTGGCCTGACGTACGAAAAAATAGCTGGAAATCTGAATATCAGCTATTTCACGGTGAGAAAACACATCGAAAACATTTACAAGAAAATGAAGGTGAGCAATAAGCTTGACGCCGTAACCAAAGCTTCTGATAACAACCTGCTGTAGCTGAACCCCAGCCGCTGGTACAGCCAGGGTTTAGTTTGCATTTCGCCAACTCGAATAAACCCTGCACGGCTACCCATCTCTCCGATAATCATTCCCCTGTGTGAGAAAGCCTTGCTCATGCTCGGTTTCATGCCGGTTGCAGGACCCCTGCGTGGTCTAAGCCAGGGCAATAACCCAGGGAGGTATGCACAGCGCCTTTATTGTGATGATTCAGCAGGCGGAATAATCGAGCGAAGCTGTTCCATCAAAATGGGACCTGCGGGCTTTCCGACCGACATGCTGGTTAGGTATTCCGCATGCGGGATGCTTTGATCCTCGAAAAATGAAGGCTTTACAATGTAGCCCAGGGCATCGTTGCCCAGCCCTAGAATAAAGCGGGGGCCTGTGCCCATCAGCCTTTTCGTCTCCAGACCAAACCAGGGGGCAGTCTCGCCCGGGTGGGTGGCAAATTGCGCATCCCCGATGGCAAACCAGGCAATTTCGGTTTCCACAGAATCTTGAAATGGACGCTTGATGGTTCCGATGGCGGAAAGCTGTCGCCAACCCTCATTCTCAACAGGAAATTTGATGCGTTTGCTGCCAAAAGAGAGCTCCGTTCCTGGCATTTGTCTCGAGTCGGATAATGCCAGTAATACCGCGTCGGCCAGCTCGGTGCCACGCTTGCAGGCTTGCTCAAAAGAGCCTTCACCGTCTACAGGTTGAACCCAGCCTCCGATGGCGCCTTGCAGGAAAAGCGCTTCTGCCCCGGTTTCTTTTTTCATACGTTTGTAGTACCCGCTCACGTAATCTGACGATACTTCAGAAAATGTTGCATCCAGGAAAGTGGGATGGCAGGCAAAGTTGGTGAGGGTTGCGATGGCTTTGCCGGCAGTGTCTTTGAGCTGCATTACCGATACCGATCGGTCAATCTCTTCGTTGCAAATGTTCTGTACCCAGGGCTCGCCAAAGCTGGTTTCTGCGGTATGCACCGTGGCGGGACGGCGGCTGTCAAAGGCTGCCTGGATTTGTGTGGCTGCGGTGTTGACCAGGAAGGCCATATAAACCGAATCTACGCCGGAATGCTCATAATCCGATCCCCAGATACCCACCACGTCGGGGCCGGAGTGTGTGTGAGTGGATGACACCACGATGCGCGACTCAGTAAATCCGCAGAGTTCGGCGGCTCTCTTTCTGATTTTCAGCACATCCGGATAAAGTAAGCCGATGCAATCGATCGTAACGATGGCGAGTTGTTCGTCGCCCTTGGTTAGCACGACCGCCTTTGCAAAGATACTGTCCCGTACACCAGTGAAAGTCCTGTTCTGCTTGTCGCCTGCAATGAAGGCGCCGCCCGGCGGATTGATGGGTGCTGCTGCCACACCGGCTTCGAGCTCCTGTTGCGCAGTGTGCTGTGCAGGCTGGCACCCAAGAACTGTCAGTACCAGAGAAAAAAAGAGTGGGTTCCTCATACTATCGCATATTACTTTTCAATGATCCGGATGGCACCTTCACCGAGGCTAACATTTCTGCCTCTTAGTAAATGATTGTGCACTCTGCCTTTTTCGAAATTGAGCACCTGGCTTACGCCGATACCGTTGGCTTCGCCCCAGCTGATAAAGAGCTTTTGAGGTGCAATCCACTCAGCCACATAAGTCTCGTTTTCTTTAGTGCCGGTTTCCTCTCCGGCCACCGCCTCCCAATGTATCGTGCTGTCACTATCGAAGGTCACGTGGTACACACTCTCCCCATAGCGATATTCTACCGTTTTGCCAATAAGACTAGGAGATTGTTCCTGTGTCGAAGTTGAGCACGAAGCAAGAAGTACCAGCATCAAGATTAGAAATAATCGCATTTGATATGTGTTTAGGTTTTCAACTTCTTAAACTCCGGTCTGCAAAAACGCCAGCAAATCGGCCATCTCTTGCTGCGTCATGCTGTTCTCCAATCCTTCCATCATCAGCGAAGTGCCCAAAGAGCGAAACGACTTGATATCTCGTTTGCTAATGGTCACGTTTTCGCCGCCCATTTTTTTGATGGTGATAGCGTGGTCGGTTTCCGCAGCTACAATGCCCATGTGCACTACACCTGACTGCGTCTCCAGCCAGTGATTAATATACCTGGGGTCGGCCGCCGCATTGGGGTCGAGTATGTCGTGCAGCAGGGTTTCTTTGCTCTTTCGGCCAATTTCGGTTAGCACAGGGCCCACTTCCTTGCCGCTTGTGCCGTGCACATGGCAATTGCTGCACACCGTTTCAAAAACTTTGGCACCACTCACAGCCGACCCCCGAAGTGCCAGGGCCTGCTTCATTTTGTCGATTGCTTCCCGGCGGTTGGTAACACCCGAGTCGCTGAACAGCTTTTCCGCCCTTCGCTTCGTGTTTTCGTTGTCCGTCCACCATAGCAGCTGGCGGCGGCGTTCGAGGTCGAAGTTCATCTCGCCAATATTGATCTCGCCATTCTCAAGGCCGCTAAGCAGTGCATCATGGTGAATTTCGATGTAGAGCAGCAAATCGCTTGCATACCGGCGGATATGCGGGCTCAGCTCATTCCACATACTCACGATATTTCGGCCGATTTCTACTTCATTGTAAGTCGAAAGCTGGCGCAGCGCATCTTCCTGCAGCTTAATGGGTTCTGTGTTGTTGAGGCAGGCAAGCAGCACGGCTGATTTTTCGTGGTAGGGAAGCAGTTCAATCAATGCGAGTTGCTGCACACGAACGCTATCGGCCAACGATCTATCGGAAACTTGAGCGAGGGCGCCCCGGCTCAGCTTGATGAACTGAGAGGAGGGAGGGAGATTCAATTTGCGGCGGAGCACGGCAAGGTTGGTGACAAGGCCTACGTCAGCCGGTCGTTCCAGGGATGCAATATGTGGCTCAAGCATTCTGCCGTCGGCACCGTCGACTCCGGCAGATAGCTGCTTGATAATCTTTTGTTTAACAGGAGCTGAGATATCGGATCCGGCCAAAGCGGATAGGCTAAGCTGCAAACCTGCCTGTGTCCTGGCAGCAGATAAAGCCAGCGATTCAAGTAGGGTTTCGGGGACCGGCGGCGAAGAAGTACTGCCAAGCGATGAGGCCAGAAGCTCCGGCGCCAGCTCACCGGCGGCGATGGTCAAAGCAGCGATGGTCCAGTCGTCTCCGGGTATAGCGGCAGATTGTTGAATTTCGGCGAGCAGTGTTGGGCCTATGCTGTCGAGGAACGGTTTCGGCAGCGTGGAAATGGAAAGGGCAGCCTGCATGCGCACCCGGATGTTGGTGTCGGTTAGCGAGGCGAGGCACGCATTCATCAGTTCCCTATTTTCAGGCAGCCTGCCCTCCGCCATTTGCAGTGCGCTTTCGCGGATGTTGGGCGAGGCATCACTCAAAGCCAAAAGGAGGGTTGAATCGGGCAGCAAACTATGGTTACGAAGAATCCACAGACTATGCAGTTTCGCCAGCTCATTCGCTGAGGTTGTTTCAACCTGCAGCAGGCCGGCTGCTTCCGGCGAAAGTTTTTGCTCCATCAGCAGCCGGTGCACGGTAAGCCGCACCCATTGGTTGGGATGCGATAAACTGCGCACAAGTCCTTCCTGAGTTTGAAGGCGGGAGAGATCAAACTCCGTTTTCGCTCCTTGCTTGCTAATGCGGTAGATCCGCCCCTGATCTTTACCGGCTTCCAGGTCCAGCGTTTTTTCAATATCGTCCGGAATCCACTCCGGGTGCTCAATCACCTTTCGGTACATATCTACTACGTACATCGCGCCGTCGGGCCCCACTGCCAGGTTCACCGGCCGGAAAGCCCTGTCGCTGCTGGCCAGCAAATCCCGTTTCTCCACGAGGCGTGAGGCTGTAAAAGACCCGCCCTTTGGTTGCAGCTTGTCGACGTGGATCAGGTTTAGCACCACATCGGCCACCAACACCGTGTTCTGGTATTGCTCTCCGAAAGCGCCACCTCCATAGTAGGTAATGCCACAGGAGCCTGAAAAATAGCCCGACTGCTCCGGGTGGTTTACCCGCGACTCCTGTTCACCGATGGGGTAAATTCTTGCCAGTCCGTTCTCGTCATGATCTGAGATGTTTTCGAGCGTGTGCTCTTTCAGCAGCTGATGATTTTGAAGGTACCGGCCGGGAAACACCAGGTGCGAAATGTGCGTGAGATTGTGTGTTTCGAAAAACCGGCCATATTCATCCATGGCCAGGCCGAAGCCGCCTGACGACTCGCCGAGGCGCTCCAGGATTCTTGTTTCAAGATTGAAGCGGAAGTCCTGGCCGCGCAGGTCCATGCGGCTGGTAGTATCGTTCCACCAGTAAGGGGCGCCATCGTTGCCGCCATTGGCCGCATAGATCCAGTTGTCGGGCCCCAGCATGAGGGCGTTGTAGTTGTGCTGCAGGTTTCCGGTAGAAAAACCGCCCATGAGCGTATCCACCTTTTCGGGTTGGTAGTCCTGGTTATCATCCCGCACAAACAGCAAATACGGTGGTGCCGCCACCAGCACGCCTTTTTTGTAGGGCATGAACGAATTGGCCAGCTGCAGGTTTTCTATGAAAACGACTCGGCGGTCGTACGCTCCGTCTCCATCATCATCTTTCAGTACTACAATACGGCTCTGTTTGTCTTCAAAAGGATAGCCGGGCATTTCCAGCACCATAGCATCGCCAAGCTCATTGAACTCCAGGTCTACCGGGTCTTTGATCAGCGGCTCGGCAGCCACCCGGGTCAGCAGAAAACCAGGTTCAATTTGAAACCCTTCAACAGTATCGGCTTGCTTACAGGCGGAGAAAAGACCGAAGATGAGCAGTGTGGTAGATGAAAGAATGCGTAAATACATAGTTGCAGAATCAACTTTAAATCTAGTTGGAGTCGGTATGGAAATCAAGAAACCAGGCGGATAATACGCAACCGGTTTTGGCATAGCACGCTGAAAGAATGGCAGTTTTTCAGGAACAAGTTCATCATCATTGCCACGGTTATCCATTTCCTCAAAACTTGAAAAGCCGATATTGGCCATGTCGCCACACAAGCGCATCGAAACTCGTGTTGCGCCTCCACAAATGCATTACTACTGTCTTAAAAATAGCTGATTATAATAACAGACAGTTTCCTGGTAGTGGCGATACACGACAACAATCACGGTTTGGTGATGACGGCTGTCATCGCACAGCGAGACACATCTTAGGTATGTTCGTCATCGGCATTTTTTTTAACGACTACAGGCAATGTTACCGGGTGTTTTCATAGCCCGATATAAAATATAGTATGCGTTAGAAATCGGCGAATAATTAGTATTCAACCAGCTACATGAAAGATCAAAATCAGAAAAACCTCCCCAGGTCTCAATTTCTTAAGACGGACGGAGGAAAGTCTAAGTCTAATGCGATCGATATACCCTCTATTTCCTTACCCAAGGGGGGTGGAGCGATCAAAGGAATAGATGAAAAATTTTCGGTAAATGCGGTAAACGGCACTGCATCTCTTTCTATTGCGCTTCCCGTCTCGGCTGCCAGGGGAGTAACCCCTTCACTACAGCTTGCATATAACTCAGGATTTGGAAACGGGACATTCGGATTGGGCTGGAGTCTTGGCTTGTCAGGCATTAGGCGAAAGACAGACCAGGGGCTTCCAGAATACAGGGATGAATTCGAATCGGATACCTTTCTTTATAGCGATACTGAAGACCTGGTGCCGTCGTTTAAAAAGGATCCGGACGGAAGTTTTCTGCTGGATGCGCAAGGGGAGTACATGTTTGATGAAAGGGAGTCTGCAGATAAGCTGTTCCGGATACGTTGCTACCGGCCAAGGGTGGAGGGGCTGTTTGCAAGGATAGAGCGATGGAGAAGCCTCACCGGTGATGAGATCAAATGGAGGGTTATCGACAGAGATAACGTTACGACGTTGCTTGGATGGACAGAAAATGCACAAGTGGTTGATCCTCAGCACGAAAGTAGGGTATTTCAATGGCTGCCGGAGTTTGTGTTTGACGATAAGGGCAACTGCGCCCAATACATTTATAAAAAAGAAGATGATAAGGGGTTCGATCAGTCGCTTCTTTACAACAAGAATCGCTGGAAGAACGGAGCCATTACTTACACGAATACCTACCCGGAGAAAGTGTTGTATGGCAATAAAACTCCCTACAAAAATTTTGGCGATGCTTTTCCGGCGGAGGCAGACTACATGTTTTCTACCGTGTTTGACTATGGAGAGTACAGTGCCGATGCGCCTTACAGCAGGGTTAAAGACTGGGAATACAGGGACGATGCCTTCTCAGAGTACAAATCGGGATTCGAAATTCGAACCACACGCCTCTGCAAGCGGGTGCTCTTATTCCATCATTTTACAGGCACAAATGAGTACGAGGGCCTGGTAAAATCACTGGACTTTGGATACGATAACGGCGGACTTCAAGGATTTACATTTTTAAAATCCATTACCTCGTGCGGATACATTAAGCAGCTCAACGGCACGTACACCAGCAAAAAGCTTCCTGCGCAGGAGTTTACCTACCAGCAGCACCACTGGAATACGGAGGTGAAATCCATTGCACCCGAAGACCTCGTGCATGCCCCGGCAGGGATAGAAGGTGATGGCTACCAGTTTACAGATCTCTTTAACGAAGGATTGGCCGGGATTTTCACGGAGCAGGAAAACGGATGGTACTACAAGCATAACCTGGGAGGAGGGAGGTTTGAGCCTGCAAAGCTGGTTTCGCCCAAGCCATCTTTTGCAGGAGCAGGGAACCAGCTGCAACTCGCCGACCTCGGTGGCGACGGCGGCAGACAACTGGTAAATTTCAGTGCTGAACCCAGGGGGTATTTTGAGCTGGATGATGATAACCAGTGGGACGGATTTCATTATTTTCAGGGTCTTCCGAATGTAAATTTTCAGGATCGATTCACACGAATGATCGACCTGAACGGTGACGGCATGCCTGAGATCCTTATCTCGGAAGACCACGTCTTTACCTGGTATGCGTCCGCAGGGCGCGAAGGCTATAAACAGGCGCAGCAAACCGAGCAGCCATTAGATGAAGAAGCGGGGCCACAGGTTGTTTTTTCGGATGATACACAAAGCATCTTCCTGGCCGATATGTCGGGCGATGGCATGACTGATATCGTCCGTATCCGAAATGGTGAGATATGTTACTGGCCTAATCTGGGGTTCGGAAAATTTGGGGCGAAGGTATCGATGGAGAATGCACCGGTGTTCGATCATCCGGAGGCTTTTAATCCTGCCTACATAAAGCTTGCAGACATCGACGGCTCGGGTACTCCGGATGTCATTTACCTCGGTAAAAATAAATTTACGTGCTGGATGAACCTGAGCGGGAACGGTTTCAAAAAGGTTCCGTTTGAGATTAATGCTTTTCCCGGGATTCACGGTCAGGCGACGGTTTCGATTGCTGACCTGCTAGGCACCGGCTTGTCTTGCATTGTATACTCGAGCCGGTTGCCAAAAGACAGCCAGGCCCCCGTACGCTATATCGACTTGCTGGATAGCCGCAAGCCGCACGTGTTGGTATCGTATAAAAACAACTTCGGCAAGGAGGTATCGCTGGAGTACACGCCTTCCACTCAGTTTTACATTGACGACAAGTTGAACGGTCAGCCCTGGGTTACCAGGTTGCATTTCCCTGTGCACTGCGTGTCGCGGATGGAGATGGCTGACAAAATCACGGGGCACCGTTTTGTAAGCTCGTACAAATACCATCACGGCTACTACGACCATCATGAGCGTGAGTTCCGGGGCTTTGGCATGGTAGAGCAAACCGATGCGGAGCACTTTGAGCATTGGGTCAAGGGCGCCGCTTCGAATATTGTGGAGCAGGAGCTGCACCAGGAGCCGGTTGCGTCCAAAACATGGTTTCATACAGGAGCCTTTTTGGACCGGGAGCGAATCCTTCAACAGTTCTCGCACGAATACTGGCACGCAGTCATGCAGCGCAAGGGGTTTTCCGTCACGCATTATGAAGAGGCACTGCCGGAAGCCAGGCTCACTGCCGGCCCCGGGCTGGATCCGCAGCTAGCTGAGCAGCTAAACACCCTGGAGTGGGGCGAGGCCTTGCGGGCATGCAAAGGCACGGCCCTGCGCAGTGAGATCTTTGCAAAAGATGCTGCACAGCATGGCAGTACAGAAGAGGCGATAAGAAAAGAATTGATACCGTATACGGTAGCTACACACAATTGCCACATCGAGTTGCTGCAGCCACAGGGAAAAAATAAGCATGCAGTGTACGCAGTGAAGGAGAGCGAAGCCATCACCTACGGCTACGAAAGAGAACCTGATGACCCGCGCATTACCCACAACCTGAATATTCTGCTCGATGAATATGGTAATGTGCTGGAATCGGCTTCGGTAGTTTATGCAAGAAAAGCGCCGGACAACGCGCTGCCGGCCGACACGAAAACAGCCCAGAATAAAACAACGATCGTGTATACGCAGAACACCTTTACCAATGATGTGCTGGAGCAGGATGTTTATCGGTTGCGTGTAACTGCGGAGGTAAAAACTTATGAGCTGAAAGGGGTTGCCAAAACCGGGGCATTTTATCGTCCCGGTAATTTCAACAATATACTTTCAGCAGCGAACTCAGTAGCGGCGCCTTATCATGAGCTGGACCAGGAGCCCCCGTCTGGTAAGGCACTGCGCCGGGTCATTGAGCATGTGCGCACCGTTTATTACCACAATAATTTAAAGGAAGCGCTTCCCCTTTATCACCTGCACTCCCTGGCGCTCCCTTTTGAGAGCTATCAGCTTGCCTATACACCGGACCTGCTGAACGACATTTATGGAACAAAGGTCGACGATTCCATCATGACGGAGGGGAAGTTCGTACACAGCGAAGGTGACAACAACTGGTGGGTTCGTTCGGGTACTACGCAGTACATAGAGGGCACAGAAAACGCCACCAGCGCTCAAAACAGGTTTTACATACCGCTTTCATATACCGATCCCTACGGAGCAACAACCCGTGTGAAATACGACGACACCTACCGCCTTTTTCTGGAGCAAACGGAAGATGCGCTGGGCAATAAGCTGAAGCTTGAGCAGTTTAGCTTTCGCACCCTTTCTCCGCAGCGTATCCGCGATATCAACGGAAATTTCACTGCTTCAATGACGGATGAGTTGGGTATGGTTAAAGCCGTAGCGATGTATGGAAAAGGGGAGGAGGCCGATGACCTTACAGGGCTTCAGGAATTTACCAGTAGCAACGAAGCACAGCGCATACACGATTTTTTTCAAGCTTCTGATGCCGTAAGTCTTACCAGCCTGGGAAAAGACTTGCTTGGGCATGCCACCACACGCTTTGTATATGACTTAAACGCCTACGAAGTGTCGGGCAGCCCTATAGTTTCTTCGTCAATCCTCAGGGAAGCACATTTTAGGAAGAATGCTCAATCGCCCATACAAATCAGCTTCGAGTATACCAGCGGCACCGGTCAATCAGTGATGCAAAAAGCACAGGCTGAGCCAGGCATCGCCAGACAGGTAACGGTTCAACCGGATAATACAATCAGTGTTTCGTCAGTAGACACATCGTCTCTCAACCCACCACAGCTTCGCTGGATTGGTAGCGGCCGGACGGTGCTGAACAACAAGGGAAATGCGGTGAAACAATATGAGCCTTATTTCTCTGCGACACACCAATATGAAAGCCACAAGGAGCTGGTGGAGGCAGGTGTTACGGCTTTACTATACTATGATGCATTGGGGCGGCTGATAGAGACAAAGATTCCTGATGAGACTTATTCCGCGGTTACGTTCAATTCCTGGATGCAAACGGTGCACGATGCGAACGACACTGTTCTCGATTCCCCCTGGTATAATCGTCGCAGCAACCGTTTGATCGACACTCAGTTGTTGGCAGAAGGGAAGAACCCGCAGGCAGAGAAGGAAGCAGCAGATAAAGCCGCAAAACATGCAGGCACACCTACCGTAATGCACCTGGACCCACTGGGCCGCCCTGTGCTGACGGTAGATCACAATAAGGATATAACATCAGAAGTAAGCGAATACTACCTCACGCAGGTAGTGGTTGACGTGGAGGGTAATTTGCGCAAGGTAACGGACGCCCGGGGTAATACGGTAGCACGATACAAGTACGACATGCTGGGCAATCAGGTGTACCAAAACACCATGGATGCAGGGCAACGATGGCTCCTGAGTAATATTTTGGGCAATCTGGTCCGCACCTGGGATGAGCGCCAGCATGAGTTTATGTATTTCTATGATGTGCTTCACCGGCCGGTTTATTCAAAAGTAAAAGGGGGAGACGGACCTGTTGCACTGGATCACATTTTCGACAGAAGCATATATGGCGAAAGCCTGTTGCTGGCTGACAGAAGCAATGAGGCTGCTTTGCAAGACGACAACGTTTTAGGACAAATTATTCAGCACTTTGATACGGGAGGCTTAATAAACACTCCTGCGTTTGACTTTAAAGGGCAGCCGCTTTCCACCACCCGAAAACTGTTCAGGAAGTACCAGGAGGTCGCCAATTGGACAGAGACCAATATGGTTAGTGACCTGGAAGACGAGGAATTTACTTTCACAACCGAAACAGATGCGATAGGAAGAATCACCAGACAAGTTGCCCCGGATGAAAGCATCGTCGTTCCCTCATACAACGAAGGGGGACAATTGAATGGAGTGTCTGTTCTACATCCTGGCAGTACAGGCAGTGTCTTTTACATTAAGGATATTGATTATAACGAAAAGCGGCAACGCACTAAAATCATCTATGGCAACGACGTCTTCACGAGCTTTTATTATGATAGAGAGACATTCAGGTTAAAACGCCTTCTTACCCGGAGCAAAAACAACGATCCGCTTCAGGATTTATACTATACCTATGATCCCGTAGGAAATATCACACAGGTTGAGGATAAGAATGTACCTGTTGTCTTTTTTGATAATCAGAAAATAGAAGGGGTTGCCGCATTTACTTACGACGCTTTGTATCGTATTGTAAGGGCCAGTGGAAGGGAAAGCGACTCTACGCTATCATATAACGGAAGGGACAACTGGAACGACAGCTCCTTCATGCACTCGTTGCAAAGTGGCGATCCCATGGCATTGCGCAACTATACACAGCAATACAGCTATGATGCCACGGGCAACATTACCAGAATGAAACACATTGCCACGGGCAATCAATGGACAAGGGATTACGTCTATGGCACGAGCAATAATCGATTACTCACCACCACCGTAGGCTCAACGGTGTACGCTTACCAGCATCACTCACAACACGGCTTTATTACGGCCTTGCCTCATCTCGAAGATTTGGGCTGGAACTTCAGGGAGGAACTGGTGAGAACCGTGAAGCAGAAGCGCACTGATGGCGGTACTCCAGAAACCACATATTATCAGTATGACGGCAGCGGACAGCGGATTCGAAAAATCACAGAGAACGAAGCCAACCCTGCGGCTAGTCCTACCAGGAAAGATGAAAGGATTTACCTCGCAGGCTATGAGACTTATCGCACCTATTACGCGAACAGTGTAAACTTTGAAAGGGATACGCTGAGCCTTACCGATGAGGGGCATCGCTTTGCCATGGTAGAAACAGTGAAGAGGAACACCACTTCTTCTCCCGATACTTCTGAGTTTATTGGCGCAAGATTGGTCCGTTATCAGCTTCACAATCATCTGGGGTCGGCCTCGATGGAGTTGGATAACCAGGCCCGTGTGATAAGTTATGAGGAGTACCATCCCTTCGGTACAACAGCCTATCAGGCCAGGAGCGCAACCATTAAGGCCGCAGCCAAACGCTACCGGTATACGGGGATGGAGCGGGATGAAGAAACGGGCCTGGAGTATCATAGTGCACGGTATTATTTGCCGTGGCTGGGCCGGTGGTTGAGCTGCGATCCCCTTGAGAGAAGAAAACGACTTGATGCGAACAATGAAGACAGTAGGTCATCTATGCAAAGCCAGGACGATGATGCGGCTGCTGATGATACTGCTCAAAGCCCCGATAAAAAAACGGATAACCATTTTGCCAGTTTGCGGATGAACACCTATTGCTATGTTGTTAATAGTCCTATCGCCTTCGCCGACTCAAATGGCCAATCTCCGGTTTCCATGGTTATAAAACAGGCGGCGAAGGTTGGTGTCAAAAAGGCACTCAAAGAGTATATTAAGACCACCATCAAGTCAAAGATCAAAGATTACCTTGGCAAAAAGGTTTTGTCAAAAGCGTTTGCCAAACAACTCGCCAAGGATGCCGATAATATAACGACACTACTGGATTCCGAATGGTGGGAGTATGTCATTGAGGTGATTCCGATTGCTGGAGATGCCTATGGTGTAGCTAGTCTAGGAAAAAAAGGCAAGGCGGCATGGGACAAAATTTCAGCTATTGAAAAGCGACTTGAAAGGCTAGCAGGCTTTACAGCTCGCTGGGGAGAAGCTGGCGCAAAAAAAATAGATGATGTAATTGAGCAACGACAAAAAATTCGGGAGGCGTCAAATGCCACCGAAACATTGATTCAGGCCCACCACGTGATCCCCGTGGAAGTCTTGAAGAAAAATGAAGTAGCACAAGCTGCTGTAGTCGCCGGATTTGATTTCAATGCAAAAGCCAATACATGGCTAGTGAAGCGCAGTGAACACCTTGCAGGTCATAATGAGCTCAATGAACTCCTGGAACAGAGGTTAGAGGAATGGGCGAGAAAGAACCCGGGCTTTACACCTGAACAGGCAAAAGAGTTTCTTGAGAAGTCGGTGGTGCCTGAATGGAGAAAAAATTTTGTTGAAGCGGTCACATACTGATTTCAGCTGAATGGATTTCGTTAACCGATGTTCAAATCAAGTGTACCGAGGTCCGACATCTTGAACAATTTAATAACAGAATAATACACCTATGGCTAAAGCTAGTTTTCCTTCCCTGACCTGAGGAAACTGAAATTGACATTTGGTACTGACATATCGACTCTGAAGTGATCCGGAATTATACAATCACCAGCAGAAAGGAATGAATAGTAATAGACTGGAGCTGCATTAGGCATGTCTCCAAACGAAATTTAACTCAACAATTCAATCGCTATGGCAAAATCAGAAAACAGCCATTATAAAATTTACGGAACTGTAACTGACGAAAATGGCAAACCAATAAAAGGGCTCCTCGTCAGGGCCTTTGACCAGGATCCTTCTACACCCGATAATCCGCTGGGCGAACTAGTGAAAACCGATCAGGATGGCAGGTACTCCATCACTTTTACTCCGGATCAATTCACCAAAACAAAAGAAGCAGGGGGACCTGATGTTTTTATCCGGGTATACTCCGACGGCGCAGTGCTGGGACAAAGCCAGGTACAGCGGAACTCGGGCAGGGAGATAGAGCTGAGCTACCACGTTAAGCACGTGCCGGGAAAGGACGGATGGGGTGATCATTCTGATCAGCGATCTATCAAAGGGCAGGTGTTTCTCACGAATATGATGCCGGCCCGGAACCTTCTGCTGAAAGTGTATCAGAAAAACTTTGGCGCCGACAAGTTGCTGCGCACCATTGCTACAGACGATTTCGGCTACTACAGCTTTGAATACGAGGCCGGCGAGGACAATCTATCCTATGAGATCCGTGCAGTAGACAAAAAGGGCGAAGAGGTGTCGCTAATGCATGCGCGGTTCAATACGGCACAGGAAGAAGAAATGAACCTGGTGGCACCGGAGAATATCCAGGAGATTGAGCCGGAGTACGACCGCCTCATGTCTGCCATAAGCCCGAAGGCAAAGGGAAAACGTTTGGGTGACGCAGTGGAGAATAATCAACGGCAGGATATTACCTATCTGTTTCAGAAAACAGGATGGGATGCGCGGCTTATTGGCATGGCAGCGCTGGCCGATAAGCGGAGTGTGGATACTGGTATTCCCCCCAACATTTTGTACGCATTGTTTCGGACGGGTATGCCAACGGGCTCAACTGAACTGGCACGGATGAGCGAGAAGTCCATTGAAAAAGCGATTCAAAAGGCAAACAAAGCTGGCATAGCCAACATCCAGCTTGAAACAGCCATGAGTGCGTTCAAAGAATTTGCCTTGAGACACCTGCGTAGCAACAAAACAGTCGGCGGACTTGCCAGCATCAACGACTTTCTCAATGCGCTCAACATACCGGAATCGGAGCAAAGCAAGTTGGCATCGGTCTACTTCCGCGAGAACAGCAAGGGAGGGGATTTTTGGAAAAAAGTGAAAGCGGCCGGGGTATCTACCGGCACCATCCGCAAGCTCCAACTGCAGGGAAAGCTTTCGTTCCTTACGCTGAACAATTCGGCGCTGGTAAACAAGCTGCAACAAAGCATAGGGGAAAAGGGAGGGCTGGAAACGCTGGCGAAGAAAGGCTACTACAAGGCAGAGACCTGGAAGGATGAGATCAAAAAGCTGGCAAAACGCGATAGCCGGTCATTGAAGAGCTGCATTCCCGCTAATTTCGGGGGTAAAAACGAGGAAGAGCGTCTTGATGCCTATGCAAATGACATGGCGGTGAAGATCCGTGCAAGCTATCCGACGGAAACCCTCAGTGCTATGATTGAGAAAGACGATCTCATGCTGGGCGAAGAGCACAAAGAGGTAAAAACTTTTGTAAGCAGGTTTCTGAGCAACGCTGCTTCTCTAAACGGACGTAACGGTGGTAAGAAATATGCTCCAGGCTCCACTTCTTTTCAAGCGATGATGAACGAAAACCGGGAGAAGCTGATGACTGGTATTCCTGGTGACAAAGCGACAACTACAATGCATGCGACAAAAAAACTCACCCGCTTGTACCAACTATCGCCTACAGCTGATTCTTTGCAGAAGCTGTACGACCTTGGTTTTACTTCTTCCTTTGATGTCGTTAACCATACTTACAAAAATTGGATGAAGTTTTATGGCGATAAGTTTTCTTCTCCCCAGGAAGCAGAAGTAATCTACCGCAAAGCCCAGCAAACCACTTCTGTGATCTATAATTTTTACACGGCGGCACAGCAATTGAACACCGGAGTACTTCTGCCTGTATCGTCTCCTGAAGCTAATGAGGTAAGTACCGTCAAAGATGAATTAATCAAGAGATTCCCCACGCTGGAGACTTTGTTCGGTTCGCTCGATTACTGCGAGTGCGATCATTGCCGTTCAGTGCTCAGCCCCGCAGCCTACCTGGTAGACATCCTCCAGTTTCTCGATCCGGATGAAGCTACCTGGAAGCGCAATATGGACCTGTGGAGGGAAAGGCATAACAACGCTGCTTATCCTGGCATTAAACCATACCAGGCGTTAACTAATAGAAGACCGGATATTCCGCTTATCGAGCTGAGTTGCGCCAATACCAATACGGCCTTACCATACATCGATATCGTGAACGAGATACTCGAATGCTATGTATCGGGTGGCCAAATGGAAGACGTGGCGTACAGCACCGGCGAACACACTTCGGCAGCACTGATAGCCGAACCTCAAAATATCATTCCGGCTGCTTACGATACTCTCAGTACAGCTATTTATCCGCTCACGCTTCCGTTCGATTACAGCATCCGGATGGTGAGGAATTTGGCAGATCACTTTGGCATTCCCTTCTGGAAGCTATTGCTCACCTTCCGTAAAACGGACGATCTGTTTGCCGATGGCGCCACGAATCCCTGGAGCATGAACGATATCTTTATAGAGTACCTCGGGCTGTCGGCAAAGGAATACGATCTGTTTACTAATCCTTCGTCGGCTCACTGGTTTCTTCTCTATGGCTATACTTCAGAAGCGGAGGCTATAACGAAAGCAGTAGATACTCAAACGCTTCAGCGTATCGATCTGCTTTCAGCAAAAACCCTTAGCAACAAGGTGGGTCTCACTTACAAGGAACTGCTTGAACTGGTGAAGTCTCATTTTATCAACCCTTCGCTTGGGGAGCTGGGTATTCTCCGTACGATCGGTCTTACCACCGAAGACGTTTTCCGCTGGAAGGCTGCTGCAGGATATAGCCCCTTTACTACCACAGAACGCAATGCTTTTGATAGCAAACTGGCAGCAGCTACCACGGCCGAATTCAACGCAACCAGCTGGCTCAATCAACTGTGGAACGCCAATCTTTTTGCGACAGCGATCGTCTTATCCGACAGTAGCGCAGGCACCAATTTCGATGAAACTACGCTGCGCTTCGCCAATGGCGGTCCGCTTCAGCCTTTGGACTGGATGAAGATCAACCTGTTTGTCCGTCTTAAGAAAAAGCTGAACTGGAAACAGGATGAGCTTGACACCGCCCTGACTTGCTTTTTTCCGAAAGACACTTCATTAACAATGGGGAATCTCGGAGAGAAGTTCAAAACGGCATTGATCTACCTTTCACACCTTAAGCATCTGCACGAATTCTTCCCGCTGGGAAAACAAGGTCTGCAAAAATGGATAACGCTCTGGGGAAACTTTGCCCACGGAGAGAACTCCCTTTACAGGAAGCAATTCCTGACTGCCAGCATTCAGAGAGAGGATCCCGTATTCATGCATCCGCTGGGAAAATACCTGATGTTCCAGCAAGGTGGAAGCTTTGTTCCCTTTGCATGGAACCCGGCACAAGCAGAAGATAAGGTTGCCGGAAATGTGGGGCTTATCAATCACCTTCAAAGCGTGCAGGGTGCGCTGGAGCTTTCAGAAAACGAGATGGGGATAATACTGGAAGCACACGGACTTTCCCTGCCTGCAGCGCCGCTCAACCTGGCAACGCTTAATTTGCTTCACGGCTATAAAGTTCTGCGCGAAGCCACCAGGCTTTCAGTAGCTGATATCCTTGCGCTCAAGCAATTGTCGGGGCTCGATCCGCTGAAATCGCTTAAGGCCGGTCCGCTTACTGTACTTGCCGACGATTATCCCTACAGCGATACCATCCGCTTTTTAGATCTCGCTGCGGCGCTAAAAGAAGCAGGCTTGCCGGTAAAAGAGATGAATTACCTCGCCCGCCACGTGTTTGATCCGGTAGGGCCGTACGCCGTGGCCGAAAAGAACCTGCTTGATTTTATACGTTCCCTGGCACAGGAGATCAACCGCATAGACGCTGAGCAATCTGCCCCGGCCGACAACGCCGGGTTTACGGACGAATTTATCTATGAACGCTTGCTGCTGGCATTGTCTCCGGAGGTTGCCGACCGGTTTATGGCCATGTGGAACGACACTATTGCACTTTCGGCTACGGTACCTGTTCCACCGGCGCAGCGCCTTCCGGACTTGCTACTGGCAGCTGACGAGCGGATTTCCATTGCCTACAACTCGGTTGCTGAAACACAAAGCCTTACCTACACAGGCGTGCTCGATCAGGGCAGGCTAACAGCGCTCAGTACAGCGCTCACCAATCTTCAGGGGCTTCCGGCCGCTGACCCGGCACACATTTCTTCTGCCCAAAAGAACCTTGCCATTGGTTTGCTCAGCGACATTCACCTGCAATCCAAAACATTCTATGAGGATCATGTCTTCAAGCCAATCTATAAGGAAGACGCCGCCTACAGCTTTGTAAACTTCTTCCCGGTAGCGGACGTCTCTCTACCTGAAGCACAACAGCTGGCTGTTCGCTCCGACAAGCGTGCTATACTTACCAAAGCTACGCTTCAGTTCCTTAAAACAAAGCTTACTGAAGCGGCTGTTACCACTGCGCTGGCCGAAGCGCTGGCGCTCGATCAGGCATTCACCAGGTATCTCATTCAGGAGAAAAAGATCGGCCAGGTCAACGGAAATGCGCTGCAGGCATTGTATAAGCAGGCAAACGAAACCGGCATCAGTGTCGATTTTATCAGGAACGAAACCACAGGAGAGCTTTCAGGAACTTCTGTTAGAAGTACCAATGCTGGCATCAAGGGTGGCGATATTCCTGCCAATACACAAGTAGTGGTGATGCAGGGATATCTCGAACCGAAAGTGGCTGAGGCGGTTCGCTTCTTTGTAAAAGGCAGTAAGCAGAACATGCAGGTGAAGCTCTTTCTTTCACACCTGAGCGCTCCCTTAATTGATAACACGCTGGCTACTGACGGGGAGGAGATTTCAGGCTTCGCAGCGCTGGAAGCAAATGTTCCCTACAAATTCCGTGTGGAGATCAGGAACAGTAATGGGGGAGATGTGCTGTTGAGTGTACAGAGCGAAAGCATGCCAAAAGGGAAACTCACACAAATGAGAACGTTTCCACTCGACCTGGTACAGCAGATTCAGGAAGCCCACACACTCCTGCGAAAAGTTGCGCAAGTCATCGTTAAGTTCGCTCTGGCTGAAAAAGAGGTGCGATACCTCGTTAGCTATCCCACGCATTATTATCAATTTTCCTTTAGCGAATTGCCCGTAGCCTCGCTGGACCCCGTGGTGCCCACAGAAAAGGTGCTGATCGAAAAGATGACGAAGCAGCTCCTCCGCCTGGCCATGTATGTGAAAAACCGCAAGGAGATAGCCGGGGGAACTACTGCGCTGATCGATCTGCTGGAGATGGCTGTCGATGGCAACGCCGCCACACTGAACCTGCTGGTCAACGGATTGGCTGAACTTACCCGCCGGCAGGAAATTGAGCTACGGCAGATAGTGGAACACTTCGGATACAATGCGCTCGCATTTTCTACGGCAGATGCCATTTCGAAAGTGTGGGAAGCCTCTAAACTGGCGCATACTCTGGGCGTGTCGGCGTCAGCCATTGCCTCAGTAGGCGGAGTGGTATCGAAAAGCAGCCCGCACCACGAGCGGTTCAAACTGGCTTCGGCCTACCGGCAGTTGCTGAAATCAAAATACACTGCCGACAACTGGAACCGCATAGCGCAGTCGGTATTCGATAAGATGCGCCCTATACAACGCGATGCGCTGGCTGCCTATGTAATGCACCGTAAGAAGTTTGACCGCATTGAACAACTCTTTGAATATTTTCTGATAGATCCGGGCATGGAACCGGTGGTTCAGACTTCCAGAATACGCCTTGCCATTTCTTCGGTGCAGACTTTCGTGCAACGATGCCTGCTCAACATGGAAAAAGAAGTGCCGGCCTCTATTCTCAATCGCAGCCATTGGCAATGGATGAAACGCTATCGGGTATGGGAGGCAAATCGAAAAATATTTCTCTTCCCCGAAAATTGGCTGGAGCCTGAGTTCCGTGACGACAAATCGCACCTGTTTGAGGAGTTGGAGGGAGCAGTGCTGCAAGGGGATATCAACAAGGAGATGGTGGAAAAGGCATTCCATAATTACCTGAAAGGATTGCAGCAAATCGCCCGCCTGAATATGGTGGCAATGTACTGCGAGGAAGACCCGGTGAATCCGTCGGGCAACACCCTCCACGTTGTTGGTAAAGTCTATTCCCGGCCTTCCTACTACTACCGCAGCTACCGAAATAATGTGTGGACACCCTGGGTTCCCATCCCTGACCAAATTGAGGGCGAGCATCTTGCCCTTATCAAATGGCAGGACCGTTTGCATATTTTCTGGCTCACATTTGTGCCCAAGAGCGACTCGAAAACAGGTGATGAAACCATGGAAGAAACCGCGCAGAAAAACAAATCGGAGCTCGTGCAGGAGAAAGTGGAAGTACAACTCAACTGGTGTGAGTACTACGAGGGCCAGTGGCAGCCGCGAGAATCTGGTGGTTTTGATAATGCTATGCGTGCGGAGGTGCAGAAATTTGATGCCGCTGAGGTGTACATCCATGCCTCGCTGGAATACGATGAAGGCTTTGAAAAAGCGGTAAAAGTTCACCTGAGTGGAAATGGCCTGTCGCATGCATTCCGGTTGGTGAGTAAGCTTTCGCACCCCAAATCTGACCTGGCCTTTTTCGATGCACCCGCAACACCGCCCTATAATTTCACGAAAAAGGGAAAGACTAAATACTCAGGTGTAGATAATCTTACCGTTACCTACATTCCAAAGACTACCCATGAAGTGGAGACATTAAATGGTTTAATAACTAAGGAAACCTACGAAGCTCCGCAAATAAATAAGACGTTGCTGGGCAACATGAAGGGGACAAACTTTCTCCTTTGCAACGACCCTCCAAAAGTGTCAGGCAACCCAGAAATAGACAGCCTTGTCAGCCCATTCTTCTTTGAGGATGATGAAGACAGCATCACCTTGTATGCAGAGCCTGAATTGCTGGAAAATACGACCGTGACCTGGGAGGAATGGATAATCAAAGAACAGGTGACTGTCGGTGGCGACGGCATCGACCCGCCGGTGGGTTCTCACGTGCCTTACGATGATTGGAAATATATAAATGACAAGATCAAGGGTATGAAAGAGGTAAATGTATTTGAGATGAGAAAACCGAAACGGGATTGGCTAGTGAACCCAGGCACTGTACTTCAGTACGAAGAGGAGTACATTGGTGCTCGTGGCGGGGTGCAAGTGGAGTACACCGATGAGCGGGCGATTACGCCGGCGGAATCTGTCGGAACAAACGGTAGCATGGTGAACGTGAACAGTGGCAGCAATTTCTCAGCGGGAAATACTGTAAAGGTAACGGAGCGCTATGCATCGTCACAGGGCAATGCTTACGGAGTGAATGAACTGGCTACCGAGAGTATCTCATCGATCAACATTATCGGAGCAAGTGGTCTGAATACCGTTTCTGCTACGCAGATCACCGGCGCTCAATTCGAAAGCGCTATCGCCAAATGACTATTATAATAAATTAACACCACTGATATGATCTCTTATAACAATAAATACCATGGGTATATCGATCGCAATCGTTCTGCCGGAGGCGCCATGGTGTCGCGCACTACCACCAAAACCAAAACGACCACTGTTACCGAGCGTGAGCTTTCTTACCGGTTCTATCCGCATTTCCACCCTTATGTCAAAAATCTCATAGGCGAACTGATCGAAAGGTCGATTTCCGGGCTGCAGGATGCCGACACCGAATATACGGATGCAACACTGCCTAATGGCAGGCCACGCCCCGTGCTTTACGAAGAATTTTTCAGGAAATACAATCCGGATGAGACGTTTATTCCCCCTCAGGCGACGGGAAGCAATCACCTTCTGCACCCGGTAAAAGACCTGGATTTTTCTTCCGGTGGAGGGTACTCAGTATACAACTGGGAATTGTTCTTCCATGTGCCACTCACGCTGGCCATGCACCTTAGTAAAAACCAACGCCACGAGGAGGCAATGCACTGGTTTCACTACATTTTTGACCCCGGCGACGACAGCGATGGACACACACCGGAAAGATTCTGGAAGGTGAAGCCTTTTCAGCAAACGGATGTAAAGATGATCGAGGATATACTGGTCAATCTTTCGTCAGGCGCCGACATGGAATTACTGAGGAATACCTTCAACAGTATCGAAGCCTGGAAAAATTCTCCGTTCCGTCCGCATGTTATAGCCAGATACAGGCAAACTGCCCACATGCTTAAAGCAGTGATGGCTTATCTCGACAACCTCATCGACTGGGGCGACTCGTTATTCCTGCAGGACACCGGCGAATCGATTAACGAGGCCACACAACTGTATGTGCTCGCTGCGAATATTCTCGGGCCTAAACCTCAGGCTATTCCTAAGAAGGGATCTGTGCAAACGCAAACGTATACCAGCTTGCGTCAGGACCTCGACGCATTCGGCAATGCACTTCGTGAGTTGGAGGTGGATATTCCTTTCGACCTGGCGCCCATCCCCGGCCAGGCTTCCAACGACGGGCAGGTGCAAACGCTCAAAAGCATCGGTTCATCCCTGTACTTCTGTGTGCCCCGCAACAACAAACTCCTCGGCTACTGGGACACCGTCGCGGATCGTTTATATAAAATTCACAACAGCCTCAATATACAAGGCGTATTTCGGCAGCTGCCATTGTTTGAACCGGAGATTGACCCGGCGCTTCTTGCAAGGGCCGCTGCAGGAGGTCTGGATGTCGGCGCAGTGATCAGCGGGCTCAACCAGCCGCTGCCGCTGGTACGCTTCCGCCTTATTGCCCAAAAAGCACAGGAGATTTGCCAGGACGTGAAGGCAATGGGCAACACGCTGCTGTCCATTATTGAGAAGGAAGACGGCGAAGCACTGTCGCTGATTCGTGCAAAGCACGATGTGCAAATTCAGGAGTTGGTGAACGGGGTCCGTTATGCGCAATGGCAGGAAGCTATTAAGACACGGGAAGGACTGGAGGTTTCCTTGCAGAATGCGGTGAAAAGGTACGTGCACTACGAAAGATTATTAGGTGAAACAGAGGCTGATGCACCGGATGCAGAACCACTGGATAGCAGTGCAATGGAAAAGCAGCGGTTCAAGTCGGAGGAACCTTCGGTGGCACCGAGGGATATTAGCTACGGAGTTTTTTCTGAAGCATTAGATGCCGCGGGATTGGGCGACCTCAATGTGCTGCGCCTCAATACGGGTGAAGCCATGTCGCTGATACTGGAAGCAGGAACTATTCCGCTGGAGAGTATGGCCATTGCTATGGATACGGTGGGATCGGTGCTGACCATCATTCCCGAGTTTGCCGGAAGGATTACACCGTGGGGGGTAGGTGCAGGCGTAAGTCTCAACGGTGAACAACTAGTGTGGTAATTACAAATAAAGTTAACTAACTAATGCATTGCCTGTATAAGT
>CBFGTI010000063.1:0-30548 GCA_965651695.1 uncultured Imperialibacter sp.
CAACGAGCTTTTTACAAATTCCTCCGCAGAAGAGTGAACTACCGACACGTTGGTAGCGCCCAAAGCTGCTAAATTGTGAGCTGCCAGTTCGCACCGCTCTGCATCGGCCTCCACAAAAACCCCCTCAGCAAATACTTTAGAAAAAGCCCAGCTGTCCACGCCGGTGCCCCCCGTGAGGTCCACAAACCGTTCGCCTTTCACAGCCCTGGCCTTCCATAAGGCCGTTACTTCCGAAGAGCACTGCTCCAGGGCAACACCATGGGGAAAAATAATGCCGTCCTGGTTCAGCCAGGACGGCAGCTTATCTTTGGCTTTTTGCCTTGCCTTCAGCTGAGACGCCAATAGCGCCGCCGAAACACCGGCAGGCACGGTTTTCATCAATGCTACCCTGGCCGGGTCGTCCTCTCTGTGTTCTCTCAGAAAGGCTTGTGCCCCCGGCTGCCCCAACTGCTTAATCAAAATACAAGGTTACGCTCAACCAGGTACTCAGCAATCTGCACTGCATTGGTAGCGGCACCTTTGCGGAGGTTATCCGCCACTACCCACATATTAATGGTGTTGGGCTGCGACTCATCCCGGCGTATGCGGCCTACAAAAACCTCATCGCGATTGTGCGCCCAAATCGGCATGGGATAAACGTTTTTCGACGGCTCATCCTGCAAAACAACCCCCGGGCTGTTCTGCAGAATTTCTCTTACCTCTGCTAAATCAAAATCTTTACTGAACTCAATATTTACCGCCTCGCTATGCCCACCCACGGTTGGTACCCGCACTGTAGTGGCAGTTACTTTAATATTATCGTCGCCCATTATTTTCTTCGTCTCGTTCACCATTTTCATTTCTTCTTTGGTGTAGCCGTTTTCAAGAAATACATCTATGTGAGGCAATACATTCATATCTATAGAGTGCGGGTACACCCGGGGCTCAGATTTACCAGCCCGTTCAGCCATCATTTGATCTACGGCTTTTTTGCCTGTGCCGGTTACCGACTGATAGGTAGACACCACCACTCTTTTCACACCATATTTTTTGTGAAGTGGGTTTAGCACCATCACCATCTGGATGGTAGAACAATTGGGGTTAGCAATTATCCGGTCGTCGATGCGCAGCGTATGTCCATTGATTTCCGGTACTATTAGCTTGTTTTTCGGGTTCATTCTCCAGGCCGAAGAATTGTCGATAACAATGGTGCCTGCAGCTTCAAACTTCGGTGCCCACTCCAGAGAGGTGCCTCCTCCAGCAGAAAAAATAGCAATGTCAGGTTTTATTTCCACGGCTTGTTGCATACCGATCACACTGTATTCCTTGCCTTTATAGCTAATCTTTTTGCCCACAGAGCTTTCAGATGCAACAAGGAACAATTCGTCAAAGTGGAAATTTCTTTCCCCCAGTACTTTCAACATTTCAGAGCCTACAAGTCCTGTGGCCCCTACTACCGCTAGTTTCATTTTCGTTTTTATTGATTTTTAGATTATTGAGGTGCAAAAGTAGTATAAAACATAATAGTGAAGATGGTTTCTTCCGATTTTAACAAAAAACCGCGGTAATAATTCGGAGACCTTGCCGCATAAAAATATTTTCTGCTGGCCCTGCGCCTCACTTGCACCTACCGGTTTTATCGATTTTTGTCTCTCTCCCAAACACCCACATGCATAAAAAAAGGCGTTGCTTTCACAACGCCCTCATTTTTCCCGGTCTGTCTCTTTTTTACCAGATCTCTATCTCAACCATATGCACACCGGTTAGGCCAGATGCGATCCACAAACGATAGTTGCGAAATAGCACGTGATTCACCGACTGTTCTTCACCGAGTTGATTGCTACATTCATGAGGATGAGCGGCTCGGTTTAATTCTTCAAAGAGAGTCATTTAATTTTTTGAAATTTGCGTTTTTCGATAAGTCCATGGATTTGACGGTCAAAGCGGGCGTTTTCAACGATTTGACAAAAAGGTGAGGGTCGGAAACGAAATTCCCGACCAAAAATTTTAAATCTACATTGGAACATTGCAGTTTTTTTTTCGTAATTTGAGGATAGGACAATTGCTCCTGCAGAAAATGAGAACCAGAAGATGTATCATCGTGTGTATGCTCCTTATGCTTTGGGGAGGCGCAGCTTTTTCGCAAGCTGGCGATGATAAAACCGTTTCAGCAGAAGCCAGCTTCAAGCAAGGTGCATCGCTGGATGTGAAAAATGTGGTGGAAATCTACCCTAATCCGGCTACCGAATTTCTCATTGTTCAAATTAAGGACTCCGACCTTTCTGAGGTTGAGTTTGAAATGCACAGCATAATCGGCAACACGATCAAAATTGAGCCGGAAGAGATTGCCAAAGATACCTACAAGATTTCCGTTAAAAACTTTAACACGGGGTATTATTTCCTCATAGTGAAAGACGACTACACTCGCTATAAGAAGGCCATAAAGTTTCTGAAGAATTAAAGCCTCCGGATCGGTTTTCCACTCTCCGGAGACGTTCAATCTGCTTTCCCTCCCAATTTAAAATTCGACATTACCCGGCGTTCTCGGAAACGGGATTACATCTCTAATGTTGCCCATTCCTGAGAGGAAGAGGATAAATCGCTCGAAGCCGAGGCCAAAACCGCTGTGTGGCACAGCACCAAACCGGCGGGTATCGAGGTACCACCAAAGGCCTTTTTCATCCATTCCCATTTCGTGCATACGGGTGGTAAGCCTGTCGAGCCGTTCTTCGCGTTGCGACCCGCCTACAATTTCCCCTATGCCCGGAAACAAAATATCCATGGCGGCCACGGTTTTCCCGTCGTCGTTCTGCCGCATGTAAAAAGCTTTGATATCCTTTGGGTAGTTTATCAGTATCACCGGCTTTTTGAAGTGCTTCTCCACCAGGTATCTTTCATGCTCCGACTGCAAGTCGGCCCCCCACCCTTCGATCAGGTACTGAAACTTCTTTTTCTTGTTGTAGTTGCTATTGCGCAAAATATCGATGGCTTCGGTGTAGGTGAGTCTCACAAACTCATTTTCCACCACAAACCGCAGCCGGTCAAGCAAACCCATTTCGCTCCGCTCTTCCTGCTTTTTGTTTTTCTCTTCCTCGGCAGCCCGCTGGTCAAGGAAAGCCAGGTCATCCGCGCAATGCTCCAGGGCATACTTTACCAGGTACTTCAGCATCTCCTCTGCCAGGTCCATGTTGTCTTCCAGGTCGTAAAAAGCCATTTCAGGCTCGATCATCCAGAACTCGGCCAGGTGGCGGGTAGTATTGGAGTTCTCGGCCCTGAAAGTGGGCCCAAAAGTGTATATCTCCGAAAGCGCCATGGCAGTAAGCTCGCCTTCAAGCTGCCCCGACACGGTAAGGTTTGCCTCCTTTTCGAAGAAGTCTTCCTTGAAGTCTATTTTACCGTCTTCTGTTTTCGGTAGCTTCTCCAGGTCAAGGGTAGTTACCCGAAACATTTCGCCTGCGCCTTCGGCATCCGATGCCGTTATTATGGGCGTGTGTACATTGAAGAACCCTTTGTCGTTAAAAAACTTGTGCACGGCAAATATCATGGCATGCCGCACTCTCAAAATGGCACTGAACGTGTTGGTGCGGGGCCTGAGATGTGCTATTTCCCTCAAAAACTCGAGTGAATGCTTCTTTGGCTGCAACGGAAATTTTTCCGGATCGGCCACTCCCAACACTTCTATTACCTCTGCCTGCAGCTCATATTTCTGGCCGGAGCCTTGCGAAAGCACAACCTTACCGGTAACCGACAGCGACGCTCCGGTGGTAATCTTCTTCAGCTCCGCCTCGCTAAACTTTGCGGGGTCGCCCACTATCTGCAGGTTATGGATTGTGGAGCCGTCGTTCAGGTTAATGAAAATTACGTTCTTGTTTTCTCTTTTGGTACGCACCCATCCCTTCACAGTCACCGTAACGTCTGCGGCATCGGAGTGCAGCAATTCCTTTATCTTAGTTCTTTTTTTCAGGCTCACAATAATGTTTCGTTATATATCCCAATGAAGTACGTTTAAGCCACGGGATGTGGCTTGAAGTACACCCCGTCGCACCAAAATTGCCGCAAAAAAACCATTTTTGCGACTCTTATTAAAATAAAATCGGTCGGCGTGTTTAGAATTGGCCTTTCGGCGTAAACCCATTCGGCACAGGTGCGGTTTAGTGCCTTTCCAAAAGCCAATTTGCAGTAACAAAAAAATAACCGGCAGACTCTCCAAAATTGAAGATGAACCTCATACTGAAATTACCGTTAGCTAGTTTTAGATTTAGAATGTGCAAATTCCCCGGATTTCTTATTTTCGGTGAAATATTTGATAATAACCACCAATGTCGCTCGGTTAGGGTAGCTTTCGCTCTCTGAAGCAGGTAAGGAAAAGGGGCAGGATTTCTAACCAAACGACCATAATTAACAACAGTGAGTATGCAAAAGCTGGGCTTAACCCAATCTCTGAGTCAAAAGCTGTCTCCGCAGCAGATTCAGTTCATTAAGCTCCTGCAAGTGCCTACTGCAGAACTGGAAACCCGTATTGAAGAGGAGCTGGAAATTAACCCGGCGCTTGAGGAAGGGAAAGAAGAAGAGCAGAAGGATTCTGAGGATTTTGATGAGTATGAGGAGAATGGTGCAGATGAATTGAACATTGAGGATTACCTGCCCGACGACGACTACGCCGGCTACAAAATGCAGGGTGACGGCCCCAGCAGTGAGGAGGAGCGCGAAATTCCTTTGTCGGAGGCGTCTTCCCTGAGCGAGCAGTTGGTTTCGCAGCTGGGGTTTCTCCGGCTCGACGAACGCCAGTTTCTGATCGGGAAGCAGCTTATTGGGAGCATTGAAGCCGACGGATATATACGGCGCGACCTGGAGGCGATAGTGAATGACCTGGCTTTTTCACAAAATATCGAAACCGATGTAGAAGAAGTTGAGGAAATATTGCATCAAATTCAGGAGTTTGATCCCGCTGGAATTGCGGCACGGTCGCTGCAGGAGTGCCTTTTACTGCAGATTGACCGCAAGCTTGAGTCGGTGGGTGAAGCGGCGCAAATTGCCTACCACATTATCTCCGACTGCTTCGACGAGTTTACAAAGAAGCACTACGATAAGATTGTGAAAAAGCTTGAGCTTGAGGACGATGAAAAACTCAAGGACGCGATAAAGCTAATTACAAAGCTAAATCCGAAACCCGGCGGTGTGGGTGCCGGCATTGTAAAAACACAGTATCTTATTCCCGACTTTATCCTTACCAATAATAATGGCAAGCTGGAGCTATCGCTCAATTCGCGCAATGCACCCGAACTAAAGGTGAGCCGCGAGTACGCAGAGATGCTTCAGGCCTACGACAAAAGCGATAAAAGAGACAAAAAGCTGAAGGAAACGGTCACCTTTGTAAAACAAAAGCTCGATTCGGCCAAGTGGTTTATCGACGCCATAAGGCAACGCCAGCAAACGCTGCTGAACACAATGAATGCCATCATCAGCTACCAGTACGAGTTCTTTTTTGATGGCGACGAAAGCAAGCTTCGCCCGATGATTCTGAAAGACATTGCGGAGGAGATAAAAATGGATATTTCTACCGTGTCGCGGGTGGCTAATAGCAAGACGATCCAAACCGAATTCGGCATTTACCCGTTAAAATACTTTTTCTCAGAAGGCATCTCCACCGACTCCGGCGACGACGTAAGCAGCCGGGAAGTAAAGCACATTTTAAAGGAGATGATCGAAAATGAAGACAAAAGAAAGCCCCTTTCGGACGACAAGCTGGAGAAGCTGCTTAAAAAGAAGGGATATCAGATTGCCCGGCGCACAGTTGCCAAATACCGTGAACAGTTAAATATTCCAGTAGCAAGACTTAGGAAAGAACTATAGTGCAGCGATTTTTTATGAAGGCAATTTCAGTGGTGTTTCATCCGCTGCTCCTGCCCACGTTTATGTTTTTTGTGATCTTCCGGTTCGCTCCCCAAGCTTTCAGGCCGCTGTCGGAGGAAGCGGCTCCATACGTGCTGCTTGCCCTTACCACTACTACGTTTGTCATTCCGGCACTAAGTATGCTTACCCTGAAACTCACCGGCACCATCAAAAGCCTGCATTTGGAAGGGAGAAGCGATAGGATTATCCCATTCGTGTTTATTTCGGTATTTTATGGGGTATCTACCTATATGTTCTACTCCAAAATCAACCTGAACCCGGTGCTTATTCACCTCCTGCTTATTACCACCCTGCTAATAGTGCTGGTAACAATTATTACTTTTTTCTGGAAGATAAGCATCCACAGTGCAGGCATGGGGGGTGTTACTGGCTTTTTGCTGGCCCTGGTAAAGCTGTTTCCGGGCAGCCCGCTGCTTGGGCCGTTTATACTGGCATTGCTGCTACTGGGCTGGATAATGACGGCCCGGCTGGTACTCAATTCCCACGATAGCTGGCAGGTAATGGCCGGTGCCCTGCTGGGTTTTTGCTTCTGCTACGGATTTCTGCTTCTGCTTAATTAAAAGCCGGTAAAGGAAATACCGAACGTGTTTACCGTGGGTGAAAATCCATTGGGACCTTTTCCGCTTTCAAATAGCTCGCTAAGACCCAGCTTGTAGTATAGCGAAAAACCTCCGAAGCCAAGGCGGGCGTGCACACTGTAGCGAATCTTGTTCACGTTAAAGTCTTCCCGCTGTTTTGTCATCTTCAGCTGGTCGTCTTCCATGTACTTCAGCTTGGTGTGTGTTTCAAAATTGTAACCAACCAGCCCACCTACGGCTACCCATGCACTTTTCTCTTTCGAATCGAATTTGGGAATAAACCGAAGCTCAAGGGGCACGTCCACATAGTTGGTAACAAACTTGCTTCTGTGGGCGTCGTCCAGCGAGTCGAGGATAAGATCGCCCGTAGCATTGTAGTCAATGGTCACCGCTTTTTGAAAACTCAGCCTGTCGAATCCAAAGCCAATGGCTGGCACAAACGACAGCTTCAGCCTGGGGATATCGAGGCTTGCCGGCGAATAGTAGACATCGAAAGGCCGGGAGCCTAGTGCTTTAATGGCCATGCCTTCGGGCGCATCGGTTAGGTAGCTCGATCCGAGATTAATGATGAGGTAGCCCGGAAAATCGGGGCGTGAAGCATGCGCTTGTTCGGTATCTTTTGGGCCGGCCGGCTCTGTACCGTCACCATTGTTGGCAAGGGTCGAAAATTGGGTGAAAACACCCAGAGTAAATGCAATTATAAACAGTCGCTGCATGCCGAAAAACTTTATTTTTTTAATTACAGGGGGCAAATATAGATGAATTAGCATAAGGAATACCATATCAAACCAAAATGAATGAGCTGTTGCCGGCACAAATCTTCGTTTTGGCCGTGCAGACCTGCTCTCCTGCCAGTTGGCCGCTTCGCTGTTAACCGACCGGGCGAACAGTTCGCTCCGGCGAACCAAAACAGGCAGGCTGATGGCCATGGAAACACAAATTTCATATAGTTAGAGCACCAACCATCGCTTTCCGTAATCGACCCATACATCTCAATAACGCTACCGAATAACAAATTATATTCTCTACCGCCGGATGATTCTCTGTCAGCCGGTTCCAGCTTTTTCGTGTTCCTCTGCGCTGAATGCCTTTCCATCGGCTTACACCGCCGCGGCACACCACCAGGTATCTCGGGTACGGTATATCGCAAAGGAAAATTAGCAACTAACAAACCCAAACATTTTTTTAATGTTTCAAGATATATTAGCTTTGCAGCCCTGATAATGGCAGTGCCTGCCGGGCAAATCAAATTATCAGTACGCCGCCTTCTCAAACAGGACTATAAACCAGCAAAGAAGGTTGGAAATAAACCGGACCCGTAGCTTAATTGGATAGAGCATCTGACTACGGATCAGAAGGTTGGGGGTTCGACTCCCTCCGGGTTCACAATCAAAGGCAGCGATTCGTAACGGATCGCTGCCTTTTTGTTATTATCATTTACTGCAACGCAGTCAACCCCTTGTGTCACATTATTTGCCCCGCCAATACTGGTAAACTGTTTGCCTCCGGTGCTTTTAAACATGATGGAGGCAAAAAATTCCCTGCGCGGTTTTTGGCCCCGATACAAATGGCAACACCAGGCAAAGACGGGTATCGGTGAGATCACCTCCTTGTCAGCTGAAAGCGCCCCGCTTATGATACCAGTCTTTGCCAGCCACGATGTCGATCATTGAAAAACGATCCGTCGCTACCGAAGTTTAATCCTCTTTTAAAATACCAGACTTATGAAAAAGTTACTTATCATCTTTCTGCTGGCTGCAATTGCCACCGGCGCATGGGCACAAGACAAAAAGCTTGTCGCTACCAAAGTAAAAAAAGGCGACGAACCCAAAGCTGTTGTCGACGCTATTGAGGAAGACTTTCCTTCCGCAATTACCGACAACTTTGCGTTCCTTCCATACCAGCTCTACGGCGAAGAGTGGAATGTAAGAACACAAGGTATGGAAGACACCGGATCGAGACTCTACCAGGTGGAAGTGAAGTTGAAGGAGGGGAACAAAACATATACAGCTGTTTACGACAAAGACGGCAACCTGAAGAGCTCGAAGGAAGTAATCAAAAGCGCTGAGCTGCCCGCCGTCATTACAGCCTCATTGAAAAGCTATGAAGGATGGCGCATTGACAAATCCACAGAGCTGATTACCTACAAAAAACAGGAGCTAAAGCAAGTTTACAAGGTAAAGCTCCAAAAAGGAGCAGAGCACAAAGTGCTGTTTTTTGATGGAAGCGGACGGGTTGTAAATGAACGGTTGGCGATCCTTTAACGAACACAGCCGGCGGCTGCTATCACCGGTAAAGGCAGGTTTTCCCGAAGGCCTGCCTTACTGTTGTTTGGCCAAACAGTATTGCGGCGCTTAGGCATGCTTTTATCATACGTGGCACAGGCAAACAGCTGATCCTCTCACCTCGTGATGAAGATTTTTCGGCGACACAACAACAGTCATTCTAAATCAGGCTGGCAGCCGGGAAATTTGATAAAAAAAGCCATGGATACCGAATCTGATAAAATCATTGGGGCCGATCCAGCTTTCCGGGGTACGGCCCTCCGGGATCCGGCCTTCCGGGATCCGGCCCTCCGGGATCCGGCCCTCCGGCAGGAATCGGATAACTGGAAAATGCTATACATCCTCACCGAGCACTGGCAGTCAGACCTGCGGTTTTTTGAGGATGAGCTACGATTTCTTAGGGACCTGATCGATAAATACTTCTTTCGGCTGATTGATGAAGCCAATATGGAGAAGACGAGGAAGCACGTGACCCGGCTGGCGAAGCTCGAAACGCAACGAGCCATCCTGAGCAGGAGCGTGACCCGGCACCTGCAACATCTCGCCAACTTCCTCGAAAACCCTTTCCCATACAATACGCAGTCGTACCGCGATGAGCACGCAAAGCTGGAAATCGGCGTCGTGGAATACCTGAAGAACTTTCGCCAGATGAAACGGGATATTTTCGGATTGTTGAACACAGTAATGGAATCTGAAAAAACCAACCCCTTGCTGAAAGGGTAACTCATCTCCGGCAAATTGGGGGAAAGGGTTGAGCATTATCAAAAAGCTATGAACAGGATAATCGTCATTGTGTTACTCACCAGCCTGACAGTTGTCTTCAATTGTGCAGGGCAGGCTACCGGAGCTGACTTCTCCCTTCGCACCGTTGAAAACCGGCAAAACTTATCCGTAGCCTCATCCTCATCCGCCGATTTTCGCTTTGCCGCAAAAAAGGTGACCCCCGGCGTGGTGCACGTTAACGCTACCTGGAACAAGGCCGAAGACCGCCTCGATTTAAGGGAGCTCGAACCACTGCGGGAATTTTTCGGCGAGGAATTCTGGCAACACTTTTTTGAGCCCTTCCTGAAACAGGGGCCGGTACAAGCATCGGCCTCGGGCGTCATCGTCACCACCGATGGCTACATTATTACCAACAACCATGTGGTAGAAGGAGCCGATGCAATTGAGGTTGTGCTATATGATCAGCGCTGCTACAATGCCGCAGTAGTGGGCACCGACCCGGCCACCGACATTGCACTGCTCAAGATCGACGAGAGGGACCTTAGCTTCATTGCTTATGGAAATTCGGATGAAATAGAGGTTGGCGAGTGGGTACTGGCCGTGGGAAACCCGTTTAACCTGGCTTCCACCGTAACCGCGGGCATAGTGAGTGCCAAAGCGCGAAATATCAACATACTGAAAGACACAGAGGCCGTGGAGTCGTTCATTCAAACCGATGCTGCCGTTAATCCCGGAAACAGCGGCGGCGCCCTTGTAAACCTGAGCGGGCAGCTTATTGGCATCAATACAGCCATAGCCACTCCCACGGGTGCCTACTCCGGCTATTCCTTTGCCATTCCTGTCAACATCGTCAAAAAAGTGGCCCACGACCTCTTGAACTTCGGGTCGGTACGGCGTGGCTACCTGGGAGTGACTATGCGCGACATGACCGGAAGTCTTGCCAGGCAGCTTAATATAAAATTTACCCCGGGAATATATATCGACAGCCTCGTGAGCGACGGAGCAGCCTTCGAGGCGGGTATCCGGCCCGGCGACATAATCACCCGAATTGATGGCCTGGAAGTGGAAACTTCACCTCAGCTAAAAGAAATTGTAGCCGAACATGGGCCGGGTGAAAAGCTCACCCTGAGCGTCACGAGAAATGGCACGGAAAAGCAATTTTCTGTAACGCTCAAGGCGGCTGCTGAACGGCCCTCCCCGGCAAATGAAGCAAGAGCCATCCTTGATGTGCTTGGCATAGACGTGGCGGAACTCGACGAGCGGCACAAAGCGGCTTACGGGCTTCCAAACGGTCTTGTGGTGACGAGGATATCCGGGGGAAAGATAAGCGACTATACAAATATGAAAGAAGGTTTCATTATCACCCGTGTCAACGAAAACCCCGTGAGCACTGCAGAAGAGCTGGCGAAGCAAATAAGAAATGCAAGCGGCAGCGTGGTCCTGGAAGGTATCTATCCGGGAGCGGGGCGCGCAGAGGTTTACGGGCTGGAACTGCAATAAACAGGGTGTATCAATGGCTAAATGCTATGTCTTTTTCTTTGTTCTCCTCACGATGGCCGTGCCGCTAAGCGCCCGGCAGGAAAGCGGAACGCTGGCCCTGAGCCTGGAGCAGGCGCTGGCCCTTGCCACAGAAAACAATACCGACCTTCAGCTCGCAGAATACCAGAGAGCCAGTTCAGCGTTCGCATTCAGGGAGGCTAAAGGCGCATTTTTACCCAAAGCAACCCTGAATAGCAGCTACTACCGGAACATCGACAAACAGGTCATCTTTCTTCCTGAAGAATTCGGAAGAGGCGGAGCAACCGAAATAGGTTCGGACAATAATTTCAATACTGCTCTCAATCTTTCTATGCCCCTGTACTCACGGCTCAACATCACAGGGAGGGAACTTGCCTTTGGCAATTTTCAACTGCAAACCGAAATGCGGAGAGGGGTAAGACAGGCGCTGCTGGCAGACGTAAAAAAAAGCTACGTGGCCCACCTTGTGGCGTTGGCGGTAGTTGAAGTAAGGGTAAAAGGGCTTGAAATTTCAATGGAAAACTATAGCGCCACACGTGACAAGGTGCTGCAGGGTGTAGCTACCGAATTTGATGAAACCTCCGCCCGGGTGAAAGTGGCCATTGCCAGAAACAACCTGCTCGAAGCCCGGAGCAACCTGACTCCCACGGCAAATAAGCTAAAACTGCTGGTGGGGCTTCCCATCGGGAGAGAACTACACCTCACCGATTCCCTTTTTTTGTCGGAAGAAGAGCGCAGCCTTGCACCGCGCCAGGAAGAATTGCTTACCGGCAACAGCATGCTCAAGCAGCAGGAGTTGAGGGTGGCCATAGCCCGGCAACAAACGCAGCTGTCCAAAGCCCAGTGGTTTCCGCAGCTGGGTGCGGTGGGCAGCTATCAGTTTCAGAGCCAGGAAAACGATTTTAACATTACTGCCTACGAATGGGTGAAAACCAGCTCTGTGGGCATCAACCTGCAGCTGCCGCTTTTCAACGGTATGGTTACGCACAACAGGGTACAGCAAGCAATGATCGGCGAAAAAATGGCAGAGATACAGCAAAGCTTCAGGGAGGAGAGTAACCGCTCGCAATTTCAGCAGCTTCAGGTGCAGCTTCAATATGCAATGCAACGAATTCTGCTCCAGGAAGAAAACATTCAGGTGGCACAAAAAGCCCTTGCACTGGTGCGTGAACGCTACCATTACGGCAAGAGCACCCTGCTGGAAGTAAACAATGCCGAGCTCGAATACATCAGTGCGCAGCTTGGCTACCTGCAGGCCATTGCAGACTACAAGTCGTGGTACTATGATTTTGAACTTTTAACCGGCGTGGAAAAATGAAAAGGCTTGTAAAGTGGCTGATCTTGCTGCTGGTGCTGGCAGGTGGTGCTTTGTACATGTTTTACTTCCGGCCCTTATGGGATGCCTCCAAAACAGAGTACACCTACACCGTGCTTAAAAAAGGGAATATTGAATCGAACATCTCTTGCACCGGCACCCTCGAAGCCATCAATACCGTGCAGGTGGGAACTCAAATCTCAGGTACAGTCACCAAAATCCACGCAGACTATAACGATCGGGTGAGGGCCGGCCAGCTGCTGGCCGAAATCGATGTCCGGCTGCTGCAGTCTGCTCTCACCAGCGCCGTTGCCAACCTTTCGGTGATGGAAACCCGGTTAAGCCAAACGAAAGAGGACTTTGAAAGAAATACGGCGCTTTTCGATAGAAAAGTTATAACCGAAAAGGAATTCAAAGATTCGAAGTATCTCCACGAGCAGGCGCTCAGCAACAAAAAGGTGGCCGAAGCAGCAGTAAAAAGCGCCGAGGTCAACCTGCACTACGCCAGGATCACCTCGCCGATAAATGGAACGGTAACGGAGCGGAGCGTGGAGGAAGGGCAAACGGTAGCCGCGAGTTTTGCCACGCCCACGCTGTTCATAATTGCTGAAGACCTCTCGAAGATGCAGATACTGGCCGATGTAGACGAAAGCGATATCGGCTATATCCACCAGGGAATGGACGTCAGGTTTACAGTGCAAACCTACCCAGGCAGGAACTTCAGCGGCACAGTAAGTCAGATTCGCCTGCAGCCTGCAAAAATCAACAATGTGGTCAACTACAAAGTGGTGGTAGCAGTAAGCAATGAAGACGGCCTGCTGCTTCCCGGCATGACGGCCAATATGGACTTCATACTCGAAAAGGCAGAAGATGTGCTGCTGCTAAACAACTCAGCCCTGAGGTTCAGACCCAGCCAGCCTCTGCTGGAGCAGCTAAAGCCTGTCATCAGGGAAAAAGCGCTTACACTTCCCGATAGCCTCAGCAAAGTCCTCATTGCAGCCATCGAAAACGAGGAGGCGTACACGGAAGATGGCTTCAGAAAATATTTTCCCCAAAAAGTGAAGGGCCTTTTTTATGAAAATGGTGAAGGGCAGGTGAGCTTCGATTTGGTGGAGTTTGGGATTGCAACCGGCCTGGAGTCGGAGATTGTGTCGTTTCCGGCCGGGCCGCCGCTTCCTGCCGGAAGCAGGATTATCAACGGCATTAAAACCAAATGAAGAATGGATGCACCCAGGGTAATAGAAACCAGGCAGCTAAGCCGTGTCTTCCGGAACGGCGACATCACAGTTACGGCCCTTGATGACGTAAACCTGCTGATAGAAAAAGGCGAATTTGTGGCAATCATGGGCGCATCCGGTTCGGGTAAGTCTACCCTGCTCAACATACTGGGTTGCCTCGACATGCCAAGTTCCGGCGAATACTACCTGGATGGTGTTTTCGTAAACAAGCTGAGCAAAAACCAGCTGGCCGATATCCGCAACCAAAAGATTGGCTTCATTTTTCAAAGCTATAACCTGCTGGCCCGCACCACGGCACTGGAAAATGTAGAGCTTCCGCTGATTTATAACCGGACCGGCAAGTTTACCGACTCAAAAAACCTGGCCAGAAAAGCCCTGGAACAGGTCGGGTTGGGCGACCGCATCCACCACAAGCCGAACGAAATGTCGGGTGGTCAGCAGCAGCGGGTGGCCATCGCCCGTGCGCTGGTCAACGACCCGGCGCTTATCCTCTCCGACGAGGCCACCGGCAATCTCGACAGCAGAACAAGCATTGAAATTGGTGATCTTTTCGTGCAGCTCAACGACAAGGGCAAAACCATCGTGATGATCACCCACGAGCCGGATATCGCCAGGTTTGCCAAGCGGATTGTGACCCTCCGCGACGGCCGGATTATTTCTGACGAAGCGGTGGTGAACCGGAACTCGAAGGAGAAGGCCCTCCGCGAACTGGAAACTTTTCATCACAGGGTATGATCCGCCAGCTGCTGAAAATCGTCGTCGTTGCCTTCCAGGCTATCAACCGCAACCGAACCCGGAGCTTTCTTACCGTGCTCGGGATTATCATAGGGGTGGCTGCCGTCATCATGACCATCTCGGCCGGAGAAGGTGCCCGCCGGGCGGTAAAAAGCCAGATCTCAGCACTGGGGAACAACCTGCTCATTATTTATGTGAAACACGAGCACCGGGCGGGCGTGGATATTCGCATGGGAAAGGAGCTGGACGCAAAAGACTTGGAAATCCTGCTGAAAAATGCCGTGTGGATGCCGTATGTGTCGCCTGTAGTTGGCATCGGCGCACAGGCTGCCGGCAGCAGCGGTTATACGTCGACCACCATCTACGGCACTTCGCACGATTATTTCGATATTTTGAGCCGGAAGGTTGTACAAGGGGAACCTTTTTCGGAGGCAGATGTAGCCGCTGCCCGGAAGGTATGCCTCATCGGCCAGTCTGTCAAAGAAGAGCTCTTTCCCACGGAGGAAATCCTGGGAAAGCAGATCAGGATAAACAAGGTCCTTTTCACGATTGTCGGCCTTATCGAAGAGCAGGGGCAGGGCCCTATGGGAATGGACCAGGACAACCTGGTGATAGCCCCCTACACCACAGTGCAAAACCGTCTTTACGGTGGCACCACTTACAACATGATCGTGGGCAGCGCCCTCAGCGAGAATCACATAGCCGAAGCCAAGGTGGAGGCCCTGGAGCTGCTGCGGGAGTCACGCCACCTGCTGCCCGGCGAACCCGACGACTTTGAAGTAACCACACAGGTAGAACTACAGGAAATCACCGGCCAAATTACCGGCACGCTTACTATTTTACTTACTGCCGTGGCCAGCATATCGCTCCTGGTTGGCGGTATTGGTATCATGAATATCATGTTGGTATCGGTAACAGAACGCACCCGGGAAATTGGCACCAGGCTGGCCCTCGGAGCGAGAGAAAGCGATATCCTGATCCAGTTTCTGATCGAAGCCACAGCCCTTAGCGCCACCGGCGGACTAATGGGCATCGCACTGGGCATTGCAGGCAATACAATAATCTACAAAGCCACCAACTTTTATGTTCCTACCGCCACTTATTCCATACTTATCGGCTTTGGGTTCGCCGCCCTTGTGGGAATTGCCTTCGGGTACTTTCCCGCCAGGAAAGCCGCCAAGCTTAACCCCATCGAGGCACTGCGCTACGAGTAAATTTGCCCGCGCTGCCAAAGTCCCGGCTGGCGGTGACCGCAGTCATAGCTCCGGTAACTAACACGCAATAAATTCAGCCCTTCACTTCAAAACTTTTCACCCATGGATCAGAAGAAAGTAATTATTGTCGGCGGAGGCATGGCAGGGCTTTCGGCCGGCGCCTACCTGCAAATGAATGGCTACGACACAACCATTTATGAAATGAATACCACCCCCGGAGGCCTCTGCACCTCCTGGAACCGTGGCAATTACAAGGTGGATCTTTGTATACACTGGTTGGTTGGTAGCGGCCCCGCCAGCAGCTTTTACCAGCGCTGGAATGAGCTCATCCGGATGGATGACCTGCAATTTGTGGAGCACGAGGAGTTTTTCAGGGTGGAAGACGGACAAGGCAGGCATATCAGTGTGTTCACCGATCTCCACAGGCTCGAAAGTGAGTTCCTGGCCAAAGCACCGGAAGACGAAAAGGAGATTCGCAGTTTTCTGGCGGCTACAAGAAAGTTTCTCGAAATGGACATGCTCACCGACACGCCCGACGAGATTGCCAACCTTTGGGAGAAATTCAAAACGACCTGGAAAATGCTACCCTACATGGGCGCCTTCAGTCGCTTTGTTCGCTACACCTGCAGGCAATACGCCAGAAAGCTCAAAAACCCGCTGCTCCGCAAAACCATCGAAAACCTCTTCGACCCCGACATGAGCATCGTGTTTGGCATGATCGCCCTCACCTGGTTTCATAAGAAAACAGCCGGCTATCCGCTGGGGGGTTCTTTAAACTTTGCCATGAAGGTGCACGACCGTTATCTCGACCTTGGCGGCCGCTTTCAGGCCGAAAAAAAGGTGACAAGGATCCTAACCGAGGACGACACGGCTATCGGTATAGAGCTGAGCAGCGGGGAACACGACCTGGCCGACTACGTGATTTCCGCCGCTGATGGCCATTCCACCATTTTCGAAATGCTGCAGGGAAAGTATACCAACGAAAAGCTGCTGAACTTTTACAAAAAAGCGAAAACATTCCCCTCTCTTGTCTTTGTAGCGCTCGGAGTAAAAAGAGAGTTCAGCGGGTTGCCGCGGGCAATGTTCATACCGGCCCACCGGCCTCTTTCAGTCGATCCCACAACTACGCTGGAAGACATCGGCGTTTTCATCCACAACTTCGATCCGGCCCTTGCCCCCGCCGGTTGCACCCTGCTCACACTTATGCTGCCTACCTACAACTACGACTACTGGCACGATCTCTACCAAAACCATCCGGGCCGCTACGAAATGGAGAAGCACCGCATTGCCGATGAGTTAATCGAGATGCTGGACAAGCGATTCGGAAACGTAAAAGCCAATGTTGAGATGAGGAACGTGTCTACGCCGGTTACTTTCAAAAGCTTTTCGGGCAACTGGAAAGGAAGCTTCGAAGGCTGGCTGCTAACACCCGAAAACGGAACACAAAGGCTGTCTCATACACTGCCTGGCCTCAGGAATTTCTACATGTGCGGCCAGTGGGTGGCCATTGGGGGCGGCTTGCCCGGCGCGCTCCTGTCGGCCAGGGAGGCAGCCCAGCTGATTTGCCATGAAGACGGTCTGCCATTCCGCGTTGTCAATGCTGTAAAAGAAGAAGCCCTCGCAGTTTAAGATAGGGTGTCAATGTCGTTTGGTTAGGGCCTATTGTCCCTCTTCGGAGAGGATCATAAATCGCTAACTAAACGACATTGGAAAAGGCTTCGCCGGTACGTAGAAAATCCCCTGCGCCCGTGACAGGCGTCATCGCTGCACTGCCTGCAACATGGTAAATTATCAGTGGTATTAATTCTTTATTCACATGAACACGATAAAAGCATTATTCGGTGTGGCGGTAGGTATGGCCGCCGGCGCAGCGCTGGGGGCATTGTTTGCGACCGGCAGTGCTCCGCAAAAGAGTATTTTCAAAAAAGGAGAAGAATTGGACAGCGCCCTCAACGACCGGATCGACGCCAGGATACGGGAGCTGTGGAATAAGCTGCCGGACGAGGCCGGTAAACCGCGAGGCAGGGAAGATTTGCTGCCGGCAGCAAAAGAAGAGATGGTAGGTTAAAAGCCCATACAATGCAACTGACTGACGTACAAACCGACTACAAGGTGCTGGATGTTTCCAGCAAGGCATTCTCCCACGAGGAAACCATCCCGCGGAGGCACACCTGCGACGGCCTGAATGTAAGCCCTCCCCTGGACATCGGCGAAATTCCACAGGAAGCAAAAAGCTTGGCGCTGATAGTAGAGGATCCGGATGCGCCGGGGGGTACATGGCTGCATTGGCTGGTTTGGAATATCCCCGTGAAGCACCATATAGCAGAGAGTGAGGTGCCCGGCGTGCTGGGAACGAACGATTTTCGCCACACCTCCTACGGCGGACCCTGTCCCCCTCCCGGCACCGGCCGAAATGGCACCCACCGGTATTTCTTTAAAGTTTACGCTTTGGACAACCTGCCTGACCTGCCGGCAGGCTCCTCTAAAAAGCAGCTGGAGGCTGCAATGGGCAACCATATTGTAGCATACGGCGAGCTGATGGGCATTTACAAGAGAGTAAGGCACCTATAGACACAGCATGGGAGCCACCGCAAGAAATTCGGCCGGCACCTCCACAACAGGGGATATTTTCTTGCGGAACAGCCAGCACCTACCCCAGCTGTCAGTCCGATGGCATCAGAATTTGCGTACCTCACCTTGCCGGGATGGAGATGTGTAGATATGTGTCCGTCATAACTCGTGAAACACGTTCGGCAGCATTGCCGGCGGTTCTTCAGGCCATTCTTTTCGGCATATTTGTACAGATTACAAGCAGTTTCAAAACTTTCTTCTCGAATTTCTTAGCTTTGAGTTATTCTCCCCACCCTCCGCTATGAAAAAAAACCCGGCACCTGCCAAAAATAAAAAGCACACACACTCCTTTCCTGTGGTTGCTATTGGTGCATCAGCCGGAGGGCTCGAAGCTATTACCCAATTGCTCAACAATCTCTCGCCGGATACCGGCATGGCGTACCTGTACATGCAACATCTCGACCCCACCCACGAAAGCCAGCTTGTACCTATTCTGTCGAAGTTCACTGCAATGCCGGTAGCGCAGGTTGAAAACCGGGTAAAGATGGAGCCGAATCATTTGTATGTATGCCCGCCCGCCAAGGACATGACCGTGGAGGGGCGTTACATCAGGTTGCATCCCCGCCCGGCACGCCCGGCCCAGCATGCACCTATCGACAAGCTCTTTTTCTCCCTGGCCGGAAACCAGAAGGAGGGAACCACTGCAATCGTCCTCTCGGGGAGCGCTTCCGACGGCGCGGCAGGGCTCAAAGCAATTCGGTCGGCAGGTGGCCTCACATTCGCACAGGACGAAACCGCGAAATTTCAGAGCATGCCGAAAGCAGCCATCGCAGAGAATGCCGCTGACCTTATCCTTTCTCCTGCAGAAATGGCTAAAGAGCTGGAGCGCCTTAGCAAACACACCGATGTGCTGGAAACAGTAATGAACGTGGCAGACGACAAGGACATACTGAAAGCCGATGAAAACCTGGACGAAGTTTTCCAGTTGCTGAAGAAGGCGGTAGGTGTGGATTTTAGTCTTTACCGAAAAAACACCATCAGGCGAAGGATTGCAAGGCGAATGCTCCTGCACCGGCTCGCAACCCTGAAAGAATACATCCAGTACCTGAGAACACACACCGGAGAATCGGAAGCACTGTATCGCGACCTGCTGATCAACGTTACCAGCTTTTTCAGGGAACCGGAAGCAATGGAATACCTGCAAAAAACAGTATTTACCCGCATTTTAAAAACAAAATCAGGCAACGACTCCATCCGCATCTGGGTTCCCGGCTGCTCTTCGGGCGAGGAGGCATATTCAATTGCCATTCTGTTAATGGAAGCGCTCGGTGAAAAAGCGTCTGATGCCGGAGTCCGGATATTTGCAACCGATCTGAGCGAAACAGCCATCACCAAAGCACGGGCGGGCACCTACTCCCCAAGCGAGCTCGGGGGTGTTTCTGCCGCAAGGCTTCAGCGCTATTTTACCAAAATTGATGGCAGCTATCGGATCGTGAAGTACATTCGCGACTTCTGTATATTCTCGCAGCACAACGTTTTCAAAGACCCGCCCTTTTCGCGAATAGATCTTATCAGTTGTTCGAACTTGCTAATCTACCTTGAAAATGCACTTCAGAAAAAAGTAATTGCCAAGTTCTACTACGCACTCAACCCCAGCGGTTATCTTATGCTGGGTAAGTCTGAAACGGCAGGAGCTTCGCAAAACCTCTTTGTGCCCCTCAACAAAAAATATAAGATATACAAAAGAGGAAAGGACGCAGGCACCAGGGCGTTTATGGATATGAACTATAGTTTTCCTGGCTGGGAAAAACCGGCAGTGCCAAGTCGCCATCCCACGCCGTCTAAAGAGGCTGACCACGAAAAATCGCTGGAAAGCTACGTGGATAACCTGCTGCTGAAAAATTTCGTCCCCCCTAGTGTGGTCGTCGGCCCCGATTTGGAGATACTTCAATTCAGGGGCTCTACAGGCCTTTTCCTAGAGCCCTCCCCCGGGAAGGCGAGCCTTAACCTGCTAAAAATGGCCCGGCCCGGCCTGGGCTTCGAGCTGAGAAACGCAATTCATAAAGCCGAGAAATCGGGGGAGGCTTTTTCAAAGAGTGGTGTAGAAGTAAAGTACGATAACAAAGTTATTCAGGTAAACATCGAAGTGGTGCCGGTATCTCTGGAACCCAATGGGTCTGCCTTCCTGATCGTATTTCGCGAAGCAACACCATTTCGCCCGGAATCCGCAGCGGGTGGCGCTACCGCCAGGGATAAAAAAATTGAACAGCTGGAAAAAGAACTGATGGCCCTGCGGGAAGACATGCGTTCCATTGTGGAAGAACAGGAGGCCGTGAATGAAGAGCTGCAATCCGCTAATGAAGAAGTAGTATCCAGCAACGAAGAGCTGCAAAGCATCAATGAAGAGCTGGAAACTTCCAAAGAAGAAATTGAATCGGCCAACGAAGAACTGATGACGATTAACCGCGAGCTGCAGGATAGAAACGAACAGCTCGCAGAAGCGCAGGAGTTTTCTACCATGATCATTTCCACTATTCTGGAAGCTGTTGTGGTGCTCGACAAAGACCTGCGAATAGTAAGCGCCAACGATACCTTTTACAGAAACTTTGACTGCAAGCCGAAGGATACGGAAGGGCAGCTGTTCTTTGACCAGGGAAGTGGCCAGTGGAATGTACCCGAGCTGCGCAAGCTGATACGTGACCTCGGCTCCGAAAAAAACGAATACCTGAAATGTGAATTGGCGCTCGAAGTCTCGGGCATAGGTAAAAAGACGCTGATGTTCAGCGCAAAAAGGATAGATCAGCGAAACGCAGGGCAGCAAATGATATTCCTCGCCATTGAAGATATTACCGAGAGGGAGCTGGCCAGCCGGATCATCGCCGGGCGGGAGGCGTGGTTCCGCAACGTAGCTGACAATTTGCCGGCCCTGATTTGGGTAGCCGCACCCGATAAGCAGCGGACCTTTTTCAACAAGACCTGGCTGGAATTTACCGGCCGAAGTATCGAACAGGAAAAAGGGTCGGGCTGGATGGAAAATGTACACAAGGATGACCTGGGCCAGCTTCTGAAGACCATAGAGAAAGGCTTTGAAACCAAAGCTTCCTACCAAACCGAGTACCGCCTCAGGCGCCACGATGGCCAGTACCGGTGGGTAAGGGGAACGGGTAAACCCACCCATTCAATCGACGGAAATTTTACCGGCTTTCTGGGTGCCTGTTACGAGGTGCACGACCAGCGACTACAGAGTGAGGAGCTCGAAAGAAAAGTGAAGGAACGAACCTACGAGCTCACCCGCACGCTGGAAAGAGAAAGAGAATTGAATGAATTGAAGTCGCGGTTTGTAACTACCGCCTCCCACGAATTCCGGACACCCCTAACCACCGTGCTGTCGAGCGTCTATTTGCTGGAACAATACGATGGTGAAAAATTCAAGGCGGAAAAATCGAAACATCTCGACCGCATCAAATCGTCAGTGCAAATCTTGAGAGAGATATTGAATGATTTCCTTTCGTTGGAGAAGCTCGAGCAACGGAAAATGGAATTGAAAGAAGAGTCGTTTGACCTCGAAGAGGAAATCGACAGTCTCGTCCACGGAATGGATGGCGTGCTCAAGGCCGGTCAAACTATCAAGCACGTACACACAGGCGAAAAGCACGTCAGCCAGGACAAAAACATCATCAGGAACATACTCCTGAACCTGCTTTCCAATGCCAGCAAGTTCTCGCCGCAGGGAAACGAAATACTGCTCCACACAGAAGTAAATGATGAAAAAATTACGCTTTCGGTAAAAGACCACGGGATAGGCATACCGGCCGGCGAGCAGAAAAATGTTTTTGAAAAATTCCATCGCGCCAAAAATGCCGAAAACATACAGGGAACGGGGCTGGGCCTGAATATCGTGAAACAGTACATGGAACTGCTGGGAGGAAAAGTACATTTTACAAGCAAAATAAATAGGGGCTCCACCTTTGTAGTCGAGATTCCGGTGAAAAGGTGATGGAGGCATGCAGCTCACCGACTACCTGGCGTCGGTGCCGGAAATACAGTCCCTCAAACAGCCAGTGTGAAAACTCTACACAATTAAACCCACACCATGCATCACCAGTCTCCATCATCCACGTTTGCAACGTGGATGTCCGGGGCGGTGATTGCATCGCCGTCCCAAATCTCATTTAAGAGCCTTGAAGGGCCACCCAGACGCCATCGGCGTGCAGCCTGGCGCCCTCGTTGTGTCTTTTGACCAACGAGCAGCCTTAACTTAACAGCGTTAACAGACTTCTAACGGGTGCCGCGCTGTTCGGCCGCACACTTTGCTTTTTTTCTTTTGATTATTTATAATTGAACCCTATATTTATCCGGCAAACATTTATCACTTTTTAGTTATTTGAAGAGAAACTAAGAGCTTTTTGTTTCAACCGAGTATTCAATAGTAATCAACCTGCTATGAACCTTTTTAAACGCTGTTCCCCATATCGGGTGAACTTTATCTTTGTGTTAGCTTTCTTCACCGGGCATTTTGCCCAATCTCAATCTGTAGGCATCGGCGGAGAGCCAAATGAGAACGCAGTCCTCAATATTACTTCCGGGTCCAAAGGCCTACTAATTCCACGGCTCTCAACGGCAGAACGAAACACGGTTGCGTCACCTGCCAATGGGCTGATGGTGTATGACACTGATCTCAAGTGTTTTTTTTACTACAACGATCGTCAGGGATGGGTAGACATGAAACCAACCCCGACGGGCATGATTGTGATGTGGTATGGAAACATAGGCTCCAATTTTGACGCAGACACAGGCCTTGGTCACGGCTCAATGACCGGATGGGCATTGTGCGATGGGAAAAATGGGAGACCCGATTTAAAGAACAAGTTTGTGATAGGATATGATGGAGTTAGCTATAACATTAATGATTCATTAGTCGGAGTCGCCTCGGTCGGTCTGAGTATCGATCAAATGCCATCTCATAGTCACAGCATCTCCGATCCGGGTCATGCCCACGGCGGGAGTTTAATAAACACTTCTCATAGTCATACTTTTCCTTATTCTTCTCCTAGCGGTGGTCATCCGGACTATGCTGCCGACGCTTCCGCCGGTATGGAGACGATATATGTAGGGGGGAATGCAGTCGAGATTGAAGGTGTTACCGACATAACCACTTTTTCGGCAACTATACAGCCTGCCAGTGCGGGCCTCTCTGTTAATTCCACCGGGGCGGGTACGGCGCATCCAAACTTGCCTCCTTATTATGTTTTAGCTTATATAATCAAAACCCAATGATTGGAAGATTTATACCAGTTTTCCTTTTGTTAGCAACGGTTGCAGGAAAGGGATGGGGCCAAAGCGCTGGAATCAATACTACCTCTCCGGATCAGTCAGCGGCTTTCCATGTTATGGAAACTGCCAATAAGGGACTATTAATTCCGTCACCGTCAACCCGGCCAGCTGCTGAGGATGGGCTACTAATTTACAATACAACAAACAAACGTCTAGAATATGCGAATGGATCTACGTGGACTTCGATTGTACCTGTTCCATCCGGAACCATCATTATGTGGAGTGGGGCAGCTGACAATATTCCCGACGGATGGGTGATATGCGACGGAAGGAGATACAACTATCGAGGTGAGGCTATTAACACTGGAAGCAGCGGCGTTCTTACCCCAAACCTGAAAGGCAGGTTTATAATGGGTTACTCCAAGCCAACAGATCCCATAACTGGCGGCGACAAGTTTGTTGGTCTGTCTGCTGAGCATCTTCCGGCGCATAGCCACTCCATTTCGTCCACGCATAATCATTCAATCTCAGTATCGGGTAATCACACCCACGGCTTTGTGGTACCAGATATTGAAAAGGATCAAGGCTCCTTTGTTGATAGCACCGGCTACCAGGGGATAGCGTACACCACAGCCATTCAGGCGAAAACGGCAAGCTCTGTGTCAACATCGGTAAGTGTTACTGCAAATGGAACTGGCGTCAGTCTCGGGGCTACAGGAACCGGCACCCCTCACGAAAATCGGCCTTCTTTTTATACCGTCGCCTTTATAATGAAACTCTAAATGAAAAAACATTACTCCATCCTGGTACTATTGATATCGATTTCCGGAACTGTTACACTTGCGCAAAGCCTGGGTGTCGGAACCACAACACCCAGTTCTAACGCTGTACTGGATATAGCGTCCTCAAACAAAGGGTTTCTTATGCCAAGGGACGATGCATCCGCTGAAGATCGATCTCATTCCATTATTGCTAAAGACGGAATGTTATACTATGATATCACGGGCAACAATGTGATGTTGTACGCTGGCACCCGTTGGGTGACTCAGGGCTTTTTTCCGGTAGGGGCAATTGCTATGTGGAGGGGCACTGACATTCCGCCAGGCTGGGCTTTGTGTGATGGCAGTAGCAGTGGAATTCCCGACCTCAGAGGAAAATTCGTAGTAGGTTATGACCCCGCCGATACCGACTACAGCCCAATAGGTAAGACTGGAGGGGCAAACTCGGTGGTATTGGATGCCACCCATCTTCCGTCCCATTCACACAGCGTAAACGATCCGGGACATACACATTCTGCCTCTGCAAGTCACGGGCACCGGTTTTCGGTGGAGCAGTCCGCTTCACGGAACTCGAAAAAAAACGGCGTATCAGGCGGTGGCTCTCCGAGCTTCCAGCAAACAATCACTACAGAAACAGTATCCTTTAGCGGTACAATAAGCACTGGAAATGCCACTATTGGAAGTACAGAAGTTGGGTATACTGGCGGAGGCGGCACCCATGAAAACCGCCCACCCTATTACGTTCTTGCTTTTATAATAAAAATCAATTGAAGTCTACGAATGCCTCAACAATAAAAAATCCCGGCGGTTATGCACCACCGGGATTTTTTGTTACTGCCCTAAAACAACTTGAGGGATCGGCAAAGCCACATCCCCCAAGATCTTTTCAACCAGCTATGGAAAGAAAGACTTATCCATCTTTCTGTATCAAATGTATATTATTTAATTTATCGTTTAGTCCGCTTTAGACCAACCTATTGTATTTTTCGATGAAACAGTTATTTCAGGAGTTTTCTGCTAATCCGCAATACTTCTCAGCGTTCCGGATTCAACCCGATCCGTAAATCGGGCTGGGGTCGGCCTTCGGGATATTGAAGTTTTTTATGATTTGCTTTTTGACCCCCTGAAATAGCGCCGTGTGCAGAAAGCTATGTGTGGTGGCCAAAAGCTGCTTCTGAAGGTAAAAAGCTTAACTACTCGGGCTTATTGGGTTCTGCGCGGAAGGTGCTGTATTTGGGGATGGAATTTTTCAGCCTGCCCTAAAACAACTTGAGGGATCGGCAAAGCCACATCCCCCAAGATCTTTTCAACCAGCTATGGAAAGAAAGACTTATCCATCTTTCTGTATCAAATATATATCGTTTAACCGTAACCGAGCGCCCGCTTTAGACTAACCTATTGTATTTTTCGATGAAAACTGCCATTTCGAAGACTAACGTTTTTTAGACCTTTTCTTTAGCTTTCCCTGGCGGCCCAAATCCTTCAATTTCTTCTTCTTTTCATGAAAAGCTCCCTTAAAATCGGGGTTCTCTTTTCTCTTCTGATGGTCAATTTCCCGGTCAATCAACTGCTTTTCCTCAAACGGAGTTTCCTCCACCGCTATTTCTTCCGGTATCGGGTAAGCAGGTATCTTTTTGCGAATGAGTTCTTCAATTTTTTTGATATGATATTCCTCCGCCGGATTGGCCAGCGTCCAGGCCGAACCTTCCTTATAAATACGCCCCGTGCGGCCAATACGGTGCACATAATCTTCGTAAACCAGCGGCACATCGAAATTAATCACATGGCTTACCTCGCTCACATCAATGCCCCGCGAGCTTACATCGGTTGCCACCAGTATCTTTATGTCGCCTTGTTTGAAAGTATCGATGGCATTCAGGCGCGCATTCTGATCCTTATTGCCATGTATTACCTTCACCGACGGCGTAATCTTCCTGTCGATAAACTTGAAGATGTTGTTGGCGATCTCCTTGGTCTTGGTGAAAATAATTACCTTCTGAACACCCTCCACATGAGCAAAAAACCACGCCAGCAGGTTGATCTTCGTCTTAAAATTGGGCACAAGGTACAAGCGCTGCTCAATTGTATCGAGCGTGGTAGCCTGTGGGGCCACTTCTACTTTTTGCGGAAACTCCAGAAACTCCTCTGATAGTTTAATCACCTTGTCGGCCATGGTGGCGGAAAACAACAGGTTTTGCCTTTTGCGCGGGATTACCTCAAGTATTTTCCTAATCTGGTGCATAAAGCCCATGTCCATCATACGGTCTGCTTCATCGAGCACCATCGTTTTAATCTGCTTCGGAAAAATAGCCTGCAGGTGATAAAGCTCGGTAAACCGGGCCGGCGTGGCCACTATTATATCCACACCTTTTTTCAGCTCTTCGGCCTGCTGCTTGGGGCCTTTTCCGCCGTAAATCGCCATTATACGCAAGTCGGTGTACTTTGCAAGCAACTTTGCCTGCTCTTCAATCTGTATCACCAGCTCCCGGGTGGGCGCAAGTATAATCGCCCTCGGGTCTGCACCTTGTGCATATTTGGTCTTCATGAGAATCGGCAGCAGGTAGGCGGCCGTTTTGCCGGTTCCCGTTTGTGCTATTCCAAACAGGTCGTGGCCAGCCATAGCCAGGGGAATAGCACGCTGCTGGATGGGTGTTGGCGAGGTGTAGCCCATATCAGCCACTGCGTCGAGCAGCTGCTTATTTAATTTAAAGGCATCAAAACCTTGTGGTTCTTCCATTTACTTATTGTTTTCATGGCTCAACACCAGCTATTTGGGCAGATAAGCGTAAATTTGGGTGCAAGCAATATGTCGCCGTATGAAGTCGATACTGATAGTAAATGCAAATATAGTGAATGAAGGCAAGGTACAGCCTGCCGACGTGCTGGTGAAGGGGCAGTTTATCGAAAAGATCGGCAGCCACCTTACCGACGATGCCGATGAGGTAATAAATGCCAAAGGGAAGTACTTGCTGCCCGGGGTAATTGACGACCAGGTACATTTTCGCGAGCCCGGCCTCACACACAAAGCAACCATCTACACCGAATCGAAAGCAGCAGTAGCCGGCGGAGTTACGTCGTTCATGGAAATGCCCAATACCGTGCCCAACACGCTGAGCCAACAGCTGCTTGAAGATAAGTACGAAATCGGGAGAAAAACGTCGCTGGCAAATTACTCCTTCTTCATGGGTGCCTCCAACGATAACCTGGAGGAGGTGCTGAAAACCGACCGGCAAAAAGTTTGCGGAGTAAAGGTTTTTATGGGCTCCTCCACGGGTAATATGCTGGTAGACAATGAAAAGACGCTCGACAATTTATTTGGAAAGGTAGACATGCTTATTGCCACCCATTGCGAAGACGAAGCAACCATACGGGCAAACGTGGAGACGTACAGGAAAAAATACGGCGAAGAAATCCCGATTGAATGCCACCCCCTTATCCGAAGCGAAGATGCCTGCTACCTGTCATCGTCACTCGCCGTGTCGTTAGCAAAAAAGCACGGTACACGGTTGCACATTCTGCATATTTCAACAGGAAAAGAAACAAGCCTCTTTGAAAACACTTCGCCGCTCGATAAAAAGAAAATTACAGCCGAAGCATGCGTACACCATTTGTGGTTTAGCGACGACGACTATGCTACCAAAGGCTCGCTGATTAAATGGAACCCTGCGGTGAAAACCCGCGTCGATCGGGAACAAATATGGAAAGCCCTGTTGGATGGCCGCATAGACGTAGTTGCCACCGACCACGCACCCCATACACTGGAAGAGAAGCAGAACAGCTACTTTAAAGCACCATCCGGCGGCCCGCTTATACAGCACTCGCTGGTTGCCATGCTCGAAAAGCAGCGCGAGGGCCTGATTTCGATGGAAAAGGTGGTGGAGAAAATGTGCCATAACCCGGCTACTATTTTTCAGATCGCCAACAGGGGTTTTATCCGCGAGGGCTACTATGCCGACCTGGCAATTGTTGATACGCAAACACAATGGGTGGTAGAAAAAGAAAATATCCTGGCGAAATGCGGCTGGTCTCCCTTTGAAGGACAGGTATTTCATTCAAAAGTTACCCACACCATCGTTTCGGGTCATATTGCATTTGCTAATGGCGTGTTTAATGAAACTAAAAAAGGCGAAAGATTATTATTTTCCAGGGGCTAGAAGCTTTGCAAAGTCAGCGAATGCATTTATCTTTGCAGTCCCAAAAATACATGGTGGTTGTAGCTCAGCTGGTTAGAGCACCTGATTGTGGTTCAGGGGGTCGTCGGTTCGAACCCGATCTTCCACCCTCGTTTTTAAAGCAGTTACCAAACGTAGCTGCTTTTTTTGTGCCCTCCTGTTTGGATTTCGGACCTATACCCGCACCTTCAACTGAAATCCCACGCTATGGTGGTTTTCAATCTGCACGTTCGGGTCGGCCTTCAGATACTTCCTTAAGCGGGAAACAAACACATCGAGGCTTCGGCCCGCGAAATAATCGTCGTCTCCCCACAGCTGGCGCAATATGTCGTCGCGCTTCACTACCTGATTCGATTTTTGCGCAAGGGTAAGCAAAAGATCGCATTCCCGCCGTGTTAGCTTGGTTTCTGCTCCATTAATACTGAGTTGCAGCCGGGCGCAGTCGAGCAGATATTTACCTATTGCAATCTGTGAGGCATTTTTTTCGGCTTCCCCCGTGCCCGATCTTCGCAGAAACACCGCAATCCTGCACAGTAGCTCCTCCATGCTAAACGGCTTGGTAATGTAGTCGTCGGCACCCAGCGAAAACGCCCTCAGCTTGTCCTCCTGCAGCGAGCGGGCAGTTATAAATAGTATGGGGATGGCAGCATTCACCGCCCTGAATTTCTGGGCGAGCGTAAAGCCATCCACTTCGGGCAGCATTACATCGAGCAGGCAGAGGTCGAAACTCGCTTCAGAAAATAGTTTTACAGCCGCTCCCCCGCCCGGTGCATGGGTAACATGGTAGCCGCTGAGTTCGAGGTTATCTTTCATTACAAAGCTGAGTGCGGGGTCGTCTTCCACCAGTAGCAAGCGAAACTTTTTCATGATTGGTAAACAGGTAAGCTGACAGAAAAAGTACTTCCTTTTCCCGGGTTGGAGCTAGCCGAGATAGTGCCCTTATGAGCGCTGACAATCTGTTTTACATAAAACAGGCCCAAGCCAAAGCCGGCCACATTTTGCACATCGCCCGTTGACACCCGGTAAAACTTTTTGAAAATATTTCTCAGGTCTTTTTGAGAGATGCCGATCCCGTTGTCGATAAACTGCAGCACCACTTCTTGTTTCACCTGCGCAACTTTCAAAAGTATTTCCGGCGGCGCAACTGTATACTTGAGCGAATTGTCCAGCAAGTTGTTGAACACGTTTTGCAGGTGCAGTGCATCAACATTCAGCTGTATGCCGGTTGTTTCATTTTCAATCGAAAAGGTGCCACCACTTTCGCGGGTACGCTCTCCCGCCCGCTCACAAAAGTTTTCAAGCAGCACGTCGAGCGGGTATACCTTCATATTTAGTTTCAGCTTGCTCTTTTCAATCTGCGCCACCTGCAGCACCTCCTCCACATGGTGCTGTAGCCGCTCCGCTTCCTTTTCTATCAGCGTGGCATAGGTTTGCAGGCGGCTGGTAAGTCCGCTGTCTTCCGTCGATTTAATCACCTCGGCGGAGAGTTTTATGGTAGAAAGCGGCGTTTTAAATTCGTGCGTCATATTGTTTATAAAGTCGCGCTGCACCTCCGACAGCCGCTTTTGCCTGGCCATAAGCACTGTGGTATAAGCAAAAAAACCGACCACCAGCAACAAGCCGGCCGAAACATACATGAGGAAGTCGATGCGGCTAAGCAAGTGCCGCTGCCGCGATGGAAAAAGGACGCCGAAGTAGTAGCTTTCACCTTTCAGGCTGGGGAACGACACCTTTCTGGCGGTGCCATTGTTTTCCGCTATGCTGCTGCCCTGGTTGCCATACACCATAAGCTGCGACTGGCAGTCGTAAATGCCGTACTCAAAGTCGGTAAGGATATTTCGCTTACTCAACTCGGCGGAAAGAAAATACTCCAGCGTGCCAGGATGCAGCACCTGCGCTGTACGTACAATATAGTAGTTTCCCGAAAGCTGCTCGATGGTATTATAGGCAGGAAACTCCTCCCCTTCGTACTGGCAAAGCGACTCAACCACATTTTTAAGGGCAAGGTGAACGTTGTGGTCGAATGTTTGCGACTCAGTAACGTACGCCTGCCTGATCCACAAAAACTGGATAAGGAGCAGACCCACGATAGACACCGCGCCCAAAAGCACCATAAGCCGTATCCCCTGCCGATTCATCTTTCAAAAGTAAGTAGAAAAGGTGGGCGAAGCAGCACTTTAACATTTCGTTAACACTTGTTAGGCTTTCATTAACAGCCTTTTAAAAAAAAGCTCGCCACCTTCGGGTCATAATC
>CBFGTI010000064.1:0-30336 GCA_965651695.1 uncultured Imperialibacter sp.
CACAAAAGGGGCCGACAGGATTCTGCTGGAAGCGCTGGAGGAGGTGAGGAGATAGAAATTTTGAAACTTCATTCTACCATTTGGAGTATTTTTTCGGTGGCAAGTGTAACGGACGACAGTAGCAACAACAAAACAATGAAAAACATACTGTTTGATTTTATATCAAAATACGTTTCTCTGACAGATGATGAGAAGAACGCAATACTTTCGTTAGACATATTCCGTTCGGTAAAAAAAGGAACGACCTTACTCAAGGAAGGTCAAAAATCGAAAGAAAGTTACTTTGTTCTAAAAGGCTGTATCCGAACATACTATATTTTGGATGGTGAAGAAAAAACTACTGCTTTCTTTACAGAAATGGAAGTTTTGACTCCTCCTTGCGTAATCAATAAAACTCCGTCCGAATGTTATATAAGTTGTATAGAAGACACTATACTTTTGGTTTCCAATTCTGATATGGAAGTGGAAGTAAATAGTAAATTCCCCAAGTTCGAAATAATGTGTAGAATGTTGTCGGAAGAATTGTTAGCTAAGCAACGAATAGACTTTGATGCGTTTAAGACTTCTTCACCAGAACAACGATACCAGAACTTACTTCAAAAAAGACCGGACCTTATTCAGCGTGTTCCACAACACCAATTAGCGAGTTATTTAGGTATCAAACCGCAATCATTAAGCAGGCTAAGAGCAAGAATTGTTGAAAAGAAGAGCTAAAACGAGTTTCTTAACTTAAGTGAATGAGTTGGGGCATCTGGCCAATCTACTTTTGCAGTATCGTTTAACGTAAAAAGGAAACAAATGCAAAAGAAAATTTTATTGATTGGTTTTGTCTTAGTGTTGGCAAGCAGTTTTCCAGTGAATGCACAAAATGCCGAAATAGACAACGCTTACAAAAAGTGGTATGTTGGGAGTACTTTATATCTGTTGGGAAATTTTGTTGAAAAACACAACCCTGAGTACATACAATTAAATGTTGGATATAGAATTACAGCTGAAGATGTTGTTCATTTTAGATTTAAAAGATCAGTTTACGATTGGCCTTTAGGTACACCTTGGGAAAAAATATTTGATGGTACGGAAGATACCTATCCTGGCCATGCACGCATACTTGCACCTACATTAGGATACCAACGGTTTTGGTGGAAAGGAGTCTATACATCCGTTTATGCATTGAATGCTTTCGAAAAATATAAGGATGAGAACAATAAAAAGATTGGAAATGGATACACGTTATATCTGGACTTCTATTTAGGTTACCAGTTTAGGTTTTTTAAAGACCGCTTCTTTTTTGAACCAGCTATTGGTTGTAGTTATTGGCCTGTAAGAACTAATGTTCCAGAATCTTTTAAAGCAGTGGAACATGAATGGCCAATCTACTTTATTCAACCTGGGCTTGATTTTGGATTTAAGTTTTAAAAGTGCAATAATTATGAAAGCGGTTATTTGCACCAACCACGGAACCCTGAAGATCTGCAAATCCAGGGGGGTAACCCCCTATTAGACTTCGCCTTATTGGCAATAGGCGGGCTCAGTGCTTAATGAAGCTTGGTGTCCCGACATGCCGGGGGTTCCGTGCTGGCAGGCAGTTTAGTGCTTCGAAATCCGCTTCTAAGCCAAGCACCAAGTGTGCATTGGAAATTCCCTTAGATCACCTGGAAATTTCTTCCTTGCGATGGAAACCTTCTTCTATTCGTTGGATGCGCAATTTAAATGGCGCTCATCCGTATTAAAGCAAAAATCACGTCCGCTATGATAAAGATTTCTACAAAACCTTTCGGCAGGGAAGCATTTGTATTCCCCGCAATACTGCTTCTCTTACTTGCTGTGCCCGGTTATGCACAGAACGACGCTTGCAAAAGCTTTTACCCTATGGGGGAAGGAAAGAAGTTTGAGCTTACCCATTTCAACCCCAAAGACAAGGCGGAATCCCGTGCCGAGTATGAGGTAATCGAAAAAACCGAGACGGCCCATGCTTCAACCGCTACCATCAGGATGAAGGGCTATGATAAAAAGGACAAACAAACCTTCGACGGCGATTTTACCGTTTCGTGCGAGGGCGGCGTTTTCAAAGTAGATATCCGCAGCATGTTGTCGTCGCAGCAGTTGGAGCAACTGGAGTCGATGGAAGATATGGAGGTAACAGTGGAAACCACCGACCTGGAAATGCCCTCGGGAATTGATGTGGGAGACCAACTGAAAGATGGAAGCATAAACATTGCCGTGAAGACCTCCGAGGGTGGTATGGCCATAATGAACATGACCACAACAATAAAAGACCGGAAGGTGACTGCCATGGAAAAAATGACAACCCCTGCCGGTACCTTCGATTGCCTGGTAATTACCTCTGTGGTAGACTCAAAAACGGGGTTTATGAACTTTACCGCTGAAACAAAGGGGTGGATGGCTGAAGATGTTGGTCTGGTGCGGTCCGAAACCTACAGAAAAGGTAAGCTCGAGGGCTACACCTTACTTACAAAACTACAGTAGCGGTTACTCTGCTGCTTGTACGTTTCCGGTTTGTAATTCCCCTTTCCGGAGAGTGGGAGAACTTTTTCCAGGCCCTGGGCGGCATAAGCTGGAAGAACTCGTATGGCCTTTCTTGGCACAATGCAGTAAATCGTTCCTGTGTAATATTCATCGCCAAAGTGTGGAGAGGGGAAATGCCTGTTCCCCTACATTTAAGTATCAACACCTTGAGCATTATGAGACACATTCCTACTACATTCAGCCGCCCTTTACATGTAGATCTTGATGAATATACGTGTGGCGATCAAAGTTTTAAATACGAGCTTACGGCCCTAATCAGAAACGATATCAATGAGCTGCAACATGCTTTGCTTACTTCCGTGGAAAAAAATGAGCCCCAGGCCTTTTACAAGGTAAGCCACAGGGTATATACCTCGCTGAGTGTGCTCAACGACAGAGAGCTGATAGCGGTAATTGAAGATTTGAAGAACGACTTTACAAAATCGGAGAATGTAATATTTCACAAAAAAGTGGCTGAAATGAATCGCATGTGTGAAGGGATCAAAATTTCGCTTAACCAGGTAATGGGCGAAGCTTAACCAGGGGGATGCCCCACTACTGTCAGACAGCTCATTAGCCTGCTTAGCCAAACGAGCTCCCGGCAAGAAAGGCGGCTTTTTGAAAGATACAAGGCTACAACTATAATCGGTTTGCTAAAAAAAAACCGTTATTTTTGGGTTAGCGCAAAAAACCATGGCATCAACAGCAGAAAAAAAGTACATATCCGCTGACGAATATCTACGGTGGGAAAGAGAGGCAAAAGAAAAAAGCGAGTTTCACAATGGCGAAGTGTTTGCCCTCGCTGGTGCGAGCTTCGTGCATAACCAAATTGTTGGAAATGTTCTTGCCGAATTAAAAACCTTTTTGAAAGGCAAGCCGTGCGACATTTTCCCATCCGACCTCCGTTTGAATATTCCCGAATACAACGTATACGCTTACCCCGATTTGATGATCATCTGTGGTAAGCCGGAGTTTGCAGATCAACATACCGACACGATTAAAAACCCCACGGTGATTTTCGAGGTGCTGTCGCAGTCCACCGCCGATTACGACAGGGGTACGAAATTTATGTACTATCGCAGCCTGCCTTCTCTAAAAAACTATATCATTATCGAAACGGCTGCTCCCAAGGTTGAATTTTACCACAGAAATGAGGCAAATCATTGGGAGTTAACTGATCTTTCGGTGGCAGATGGGGTGGTCGAGATCCCGGCCATACAATATCACCTTCCCTTCGACGAAATTTACCGGGATGTGGAATTTGGGGAAAAGCAGACCACCTAAGGCTGATATCGAAGTTTCCTATATCTCTACCCGTTTTCCTTGTTTTGCCGACCGGTAAATGGCTTCCACCACCCGGATGTCTTTTAGGCCTTCTTCGCCGGGCACCAGTACGTCTTTTTTGTTGATGATCGCCAGGGCGTCGTCGTCCATCTGCTTTGCTTGTTGATTTGGTACGCTGGCATTCAGTTTGGTGCCGTCGCTGGTTTCGCCGTTTATGCCGCTATACGCCTGAAACGGCTCCAGTTTATACCAACCTTTGCTGCACTCGACCCTCAGGCTGTTCATGCCTTTTCCGAAGCTGGTTTCGCAGCTGGCTGTAACCCCGCCGGGGAATTCCAGGTCGAATTGCATGGTTTCGTCTACCTCATGGTAAATTTCCGGCCGGGTGGTAGATTGCCGGGCTGTTACGGCTACAGGCTCCAAACCTGTACTATACCTGGCGGCGTTGAGTGGGTATACGCCCATGTCGTACATAGAGCCGCCTCCCATTTCTTTCTTTTGTTTCCAGTGGTCGGTGCGGCCTTCGCGGTATCCGGCTGCCGCTGTGGCCTTCTGCACTTTGCCGTATTTTTCATTTTCTCTGAACCCGATAATCTGCTGTGTGTTGGGCTCGTGCTGCATGCGGTAGCCAATACTTAGCTTCACCTTGTTTTTGCTGGCAGCGTCAATCATGCTTTGGCACTCGGCTTCCGTCATGGCCATGGGTTTTTCGCACCACACGTGCTTGCCAATATTGGCCGCCCGTATACTGTACTCAGCATGCATGGAGGGTGGCAGCACCACGTAAATCACATCTATATCGGGGTTATTGGCCAGCTCCTCGTAAGTCTGGTAGTTGTATACGTTTTTGTCGGGGATTTTGTACTGCTGCTGCCAGGTCGGAATTTTTGACGGCGTGCCGGTAACAATACCAGCCAGGTAGCAGCTTTTGGTTTGTTGCAGTGCCGGGGCCAGCAAGTCTCTGCTGTAGTAGCCGAGCCCCACCAAAGCCACGCCCAGCCTGTTTTTTTGCCGGGGCACTATGATGTTGGCAAAGGCGCTGCTTGTCAGCACAAGGCCGGATGCGCCTGCAATGGTTTGTCCTATAAACTTTCTTCTGTTCATCATTTGGCATTCGATTTAAAGTATTCAACCATTTGCTGCCGCGCCTTTTGGTCGGGCAGCGGACTGTACATGGCAGCCATGTTTTCCTTTACATGCGGCACCTGCGTGGTGGCAGGTATAACACAAGTTACGGAAGAATTGGAAATAATGTATTTCAAAAAGAAAGCAGCCCATGTATTGATGCCCCATTCGCCGGCCCAGGGTGGCAGTGGCACGCCCTGTATATAATTGAATAATGCGCCGGTTTCGAATGGCTGGTTGATGATGACCGCCACTCCCTTGTCGGCAGCCAGCGGCAGCAGGTAGTCTTCCGAAGCAGTATTGCGGACGGAAAGGTTGATTTGCATAAAATCCAGCGGCTCCGTTTTCAGCAATTGAGCGAGATTTTCATGACTACTGTTGAGGTAGTGCGTTATGCCGACATATTTCAGGTTGCCTTCTTCCTTCAGCTGCCGCAGTGTTTTCAGGTGTGTTTTTAAGTCAAGAAGATTGTGCACCTGCAAAACTTGTGGCCACAGTCCGAACAACTTCACGGAGTTACGTATCTGTCCTTTACCGGCCTCTTCGCCTGAGGTCCATACTTTGGTAGCATACCACAGTTTGTCTGTGATGCCCAGCTGTTCGGCCAACTCGCCTATCACCTGTTCGGAGCGGCCGTACATAGGAGAGCTGTCGATTACCCTGCCGCCATTTTCCACAAAGGTTTTTAGTACCTGCCGCATGGGTGCTCGTTGCGTTTCCGATTCGCCTACATTAAAAGTGAGCCACGAGCCCATGCCGACAGCTGGTATTTTTTCTCCTGTAGAGGGAATGGTTCTGAAGATCATTTCTTTGCGGGCTGAACCGATCACCAGGGGAGCAGCGTACAGTCCCGCCGCGGATAGCAGCGACTTCTTTAGAAAAGCTTTTCTCGTGATGTTGGTCATTTCGTTGTCGTTTCCGATGAACCGGATTTTCTACTCCGACGGTCTCAGCCGCAGCAGCATACCATTATCTACGCCCAAATAAAGATAGCCGTCGAGCCCCTGGGTTACAAGCCGCACCCGCCACTTTTGAGGCAGCAGTAGTCGTTCTTCTTTTACAACGGTATCACGCTGTAAAACGATGCGGTTGAGATGCCGAAGCCCCATGGCCCCGCTAAAGATATTGCCCCGCCAGGCTGGGAAAGCCTTGCCGGAGTAGAACACCATACTGCCCGGAGCGATGGAGGGCGTCCAGTAGTGAAGAGGCTGTTCCATGCCTGCTTTGCTGGTAATTCCGCTGCCGATTTTCCCACCGCCATATTCTTCTCCGTAGGTTACAACGGGCCAGCCGTAGTTGGCTCCAGGTTTAATGATGTTAATTTCATCGCCCCCTTGCGGACCATGTTCGTTTATCCACAACTCACCGGTGACCGGATGAACCGCCATACCCTGTGGGTTTCGGTGTCCGTAGCTCCATATTTCCGAAAGCGCACCCTTTGTATTTACGAAAGGGTTGTCGGCAGGTATTGTCCCATCGTCGTATACCCGCAGTATCTTTCCAAAATGGTTTCCAAGGCTTTGTGCAGAATCACGGGCATCATAGCGCTCACCCATGCTTACATACAAGTACCCGTCTTTTATCAGCATCCTGCTGCCGTAGTGGCTAAATGATTTATACCACGGCAAAACCTCCAGGATCTTTTCTCTGTCGGCAAGACAGTTTTTGTTAATTCTGGCTCTCTCCACGATCAGCGTGCTGCTGCTATCGGGTTTCATGGCGCTGTACGAGAAGTATATCCAGCCGTTTTCCCGGTAGGCGTGGTGCGCTACCACGTCAAGCATACCGCCATCGAGCCTGCTGACGACCTCGGGTAGATTACAGATGGGCGTTAGCTCACCACTTTCTATATCAAACAAGCTCATGTTTTGGGTGGCTTTTCTTCTTTCTGTAAGGATGGCCCGTCCATCGGGAAGCCACGTCATACCAAACACTACCTGAAGGCCGACAGCAACAGTGTCGATAACAAAGCTGGCATCCTCACTCTCAATCACATTGTGCACAGGGGTTTTTTGATGGCAGCCGAAGTAAGCGAAGGAAAGGAGGAGAAGGGCGACGAAAGTAGAATGCATCGTTTTTTTGAAACGAAGAAACACCGGGCCGACGGGCTTATCTACCGGATTTATAAATCAGGAACTGTTTTATGGTGGCGAAGCCGGAAAGTTTTTTCGGTCTCAATCGCTTCTTTTTCGGTACTCGGCAGGCGTCAATCCAGTCACTTCAACAAAAGCTTTGTTAAAAACGGAAAGCGAATTAAAACCGCATGAATAGGCAATAGTAGCTATTTTGTAAGTGCTACATTTGGAGTCGACCAACATAGTGCAAGCGGCACCAACCCGGTAAGCATTGATTGTTTTCGAAAACCCAGCCTTGCTGCTGTTCAGAAAATGGGAGAGTATGTGGCGTGACACCTGCAGTTTTTCAGCCATATCACCCAGGGTGAGGTCTGGGTTCAGGTAAGGGGCCTCGGCTTGCATTACGTGATCCCAATCCTTTGCCAGCGTACTGGTCTCTTCATCTGAAAGCCGCTTAACTGTATTCTTCTTCCGTATGTTATCATTTCTCCTTTGCCAAAGAAAAAAACTCACCGGGAAAATAGTGATGGCGAATGGTAGTGGGGCGTAGCTGTAGTCGTACCATCTCAGAATGTAATTGCCCAAGTACGAAAGCAGAAAGAGGGTGGTGCTAGTCAAAATCATTGTGGGCCATGTAGACCTGCTTTTTTTTTCTTTTCTAAAAGAAACCCATTCTCTGGCTGCCAGCCCAAGGTAAGCTATTGAATAATACAGCAGGCCGGTGTAGCCTCCGCGATACCAAAAATTGTCAAGCGTGATCTGGTTGCTGAAAAGAAGAATGAGGCCCGCTGGCAGCAGGTGAAGCAGATACTGACTCCTCCAGTGAAAATCGGCCTTGTTTGACGTTATATAAATCCAAAGCAACACAGCCGCGGCGGCATGCGCTGCAAAACCGCCGTTGATGATCCAAACAGGCAGTGATTCTTCGTAAATGAACAACGTCGATTTGAGCAGGCGGATGCCAATAACGATAAGTAAAGAAGACAGCAGCAACTCATTTGTTTGCCTTCTGCCAATGTTAAAAAGGCAGCTCCCCAGAAACAAACTTTGGATTGTGCCGGCAGCGAGTATGAAAAATAGGGGAAGATTGAATGCCATTTGAAAGAAGCCTTATTGGCTTGTAACAAGCGTCGGCGGATTTTACCTCATGCCAATGCAGGCAGATGAAAAAAAATACGGCAGGATAGCACTACCCCGCCGTATCGAGTTGATGTACTTACTCCGTCCGTAACGACCTGGCCGGATTAAGTACCGCCGCTTTGTAAGAATGGAAGCTCATGGTGAGCCAGGCGATAACAAACGACAGGCCACCCGCAATTACAAAAACCGAAACTCCCAATGAGGTGCGGTAGGCGAAATCCTGCAGCCAGGTGTTCATGGCATACCAGGCTACAGGCACGGCTATACCAAAAGCTATGAGCACCAGCTTCATAAACTCCTTACTGAGAAGCATAATAATGGAGCTTGTGCTGGCGCCCAGCACTTTTCTGATGCCCACCTCTTTGGTACGTTGCTCGGCAGTAAAAGCGGCGAGCCCGAACAGCCCAAGGCACGCAATGAAAATGGCAAGCCCTGCAAAAATGCCGAATATCTCACCCACCTTTTGCTCGGCTTTGTATTCGGCATTAAACTCTTCGTCGTAAAAAGCGTATTCAAAAGGCTGCCCGGGAGCAAATTCGTCCCATTTTTCCTGCAAGTAACCAATAGCAGCCGGGTAGTCGGTGGTGTTGAGTCTGAAGGTGATTCTGCCTGTGCTCTCTCCCAAAAACATTACCGCCGGTCTGATGTCGGTTTTCAGCGATTCAAAGTGAAAATCTTTTACCACACCTATCACCTTGTACACAAAAATGTTCAGGTCGGGGTCGTCTGCCGAGCCGCCTTCATAAGTGCCCAGCTCTTTGCCAATGGGGTCGTCGGCAATGCCAAACTGCCTGGCAGTAGCCTCGTTGATGATCATGCCTGTGGAATCGGCGCCAAATTCCCTGGAGAAATTGCGGCCTGCCACCAGCTCCATGCCCAGCGTGGGGATGTAGTCGTGGTCGACATAAAAGAAGGCGCAGCTGGTGGTGCTGTTGCTTTTAGGGTTTTTGCCGGGAAATACCGCGCTGTTGCTGTTGTTGCTTCTAATAGGGAGGAACCCGCTGATTGTGCCGCTTTTGAAAGAGTTGTTGGTAAGCACCTCGTTTTTGAACGACTCGATGGATTTGCCCAGCACGAAGGTGTTTTGCAATACAATAAGCTGCTCACGGTCGTAGCCAAGCTTTTTGGTTTGTATGTATTTCAGCTGATCGAATACGGTGAGTGTACCTACGACCAGGAAAATGGAGATGGCAAACTGAAATATAACCAGGGTGCTTCTGAGGGCACCGCTTTTCATGCCGGTTTGCAGTTTTCCCTTCAACACACTTGCCGGCTGAAAAGCGCTAAGGAAGAACGCCGGGTAGCTGCCGGCAAGCAGGCCTACAAACAGCATGATCCCCACCAGCACAAAGGCAAGTGTAGGGGAGGTGAGCACTTCCAGGCTAAACTCCTTGCCGGTGAGTTGGTTGAAGTAGGGTAGAGCAATGGCCGTTAGCCCGAGAGCAATAGCAAAGGATATGGCGGTGATCATGAGCGACTCCAGCAAAAACTGGTTGATCAGGTTGCGGCGGTAGGCACCCATCACTTTGCGTATACCCACTTCCTTGGCCCTGTTGGCCGAGCGGGCGGTTGAAAGGTTCATAAAGTTGACGCAGGCTATGATGAGGATAAAAACTGCTACCGCAGTAAAAATATATACGTATTTAATGTCGCCATTGGCCCCAAGCTGCGCATCCACACGTGAGTGCAGGTGAATGTCGGTAACGGGTGTCAGGAAGTATCCAATGTTGTTGCCCGCCTGCGAAAACTCATCCATCGTTGCTCCCATAAACCGCTCCAGTTCGGGGCCGATGTATTTCACCACCATGTCGGGAAATTTCGCCTCCAGCGCTTCGGGTGCAGCCCCTTCCACAAGTCTGATGTAGGTTTGGAAGTTTTGGCTTAGCCATATCGCATTTTTGGCTTCGTCGAGGCCGGCCATTGAGGCAAATATGTCGAACTGAAAGTGTGTATTGTGAGGCATTGCCTGCATTACGCCGGTAATCTTAAAGTCGTCGGTACCGGATACCTTCACAACCTTGCCGATAGCATCTTCTTCGCCAAACATCTTCTTTGCCAACGCCTCGCTGATTACCAGCGAATTCGGCTCCTGCAAGGCCTTGGCGGGGTCGCCTCCAAGCATCTTAATACCGAAAAAATCGAAAGCATTGGCATCTACATACGCCACATCCTCTTCCTTGAAGGTGTTGTCGCCGTAGGTTACCAAAAAATAGCCCCTTGTGCGAAATCTCACATAATCTTCTATCTCCGGGAAATCTTCCTTCATTTGCGGGCCCTGTGCAGCGCTGATAACAGCAATATTGAACTCGTTGCCGCCAAAGCGTCCGGTCATATCTATCCGGTACATACGGTCGGCGTGAGGCAGGTGCTTGTCGTAGCTGAGCTCGTCCTGCACAAAAAACACGATGAGCAGAAAAGAGCAGATGCCAATAGCCAGGCCAAGAATATTGATGAGGGAAAAGAATTTGCTTCTGGTAAGCGACCGGAAAGCAACTCGCAAATAATTGGTAAGCATAGTAGTCCTTGTTTGAGTTTTGGTAAGTATACGGAGAAAACGCAGGTAGGTTGTAATGCAAGGTAGCTTACGTTACAACCCAATGCAGCATTTTACCTGTGCATTCTTTAGATGCTTGTACCTGTCTGCAAGTTGCACGGCTGCATACTTTTTTCAACTACTTCTAATGCATGCTAACAACCCACTGCGTGGTATTTCACATTGATCAAAACAAAGGGAGGGCAATATGCTGTGATGTGGAGCCTTTTTGACGGAAAATTAGTCGGTGTTGTTTTCAGCTACAGCCTGATAAATAAATACCAGGTGTATGAGAAGAAGCCAGCCAGGTATAGAAAACCTTCCGAACGGTCGAGCTTGTATTTGCTAAATGTATACATGAATACAAAAAGCATCAGCGTGCCGCCCATTATTACGTACAGGTCGGTATTGAGAACATTGTCGAACACCAGAGGCTTATTAACAGAGGTTATCAAACCGGAAGCACCCAGCACCAGCAGCAGGTTAAATATGTTGGAGCCAATAATGTTGCCAATGGCGAGGTCCGATTTTTTATGAAGGGCTGCTACTGCCGTAGTGGCCAACTCAGGAAGCGAGGTGCCTGCTGCAAGAATGGTGAGGCCGATCAGCTTCTCGCTCACTTCGAAGTACCGGGCTACTTCAACGGCATTGTCTACTATCATTTTACCACCAAAGGTAAGTCCCACCAGTCCGCCCACGATCATTAGCGTTGTTCTCAGGCTTCCATATATTTCTATATCCTCGTCTTCTTCTTTACCGCCCTCGTTTTTAAGATTGAAGAAGATATAAACCAGAAACAGGGAAAAGAGCACCAGGAGAATAATTGAATCGAAAACGCTCAGAGTATTTTCCAGTGCGCCGAAAATCAGCACGTCGTTGACCAGAATAAAAAATATAAGCGTTGCAAAAAGCGAGTAAGGAATTTCTTTGAAAAGGGATTTCTTCTGTACTGAAATGGGGTAAATAACTGCAGCTACCCCCAGGATCAAAAACATATTGAAAATGTTGGAGCCGATAATGTTGCCAAACACGACACCATCGTAACCGCTGCTTCCTGAAATAATATTTACCACCAGTTCGGGTGCCGAAGTGCCCATGGCCACTATGGTGAGGCCTATGGCAATGTCGGAAACATTGAAGCGCTTGGCGAGAGAAGATGCTCCGGAAACCAGGTAGTCGGCCCCCTTGATGAGAAGAACAAATCCCACAGCAATGAGAATACTGTTGATGAGAATTTCCACAGTGATGTTAGGTTGTTGTTACAGCAGACAAATATAATTTTTTTTATAAAAAACTATATAAAAAAAGCCCAACCTCAGGGATGAACTGGCCGGTTGGGCATGCCGAATGGCAGAATATGTATCAATGTCGTTTAGTTAGAGGTATATGATCCTCTCCCTTGCCCTCTCCAAAGAGGGACAATCGGCCTAACTAAACGACATTGGAATATGTATACAAAAGATCCTGTGGTTCAGGCAAGTATGCTGACTTCTACTTCAGCCCCATATCGTTAATAATACCTTCTATGCGCTGGCCAAGCAATGCCTCCGCCTGCTGGAGTTCGGCTTCATTTTTTACCGGCTGCGACACGCTGAAATAAAACTTGATCTTAGGCTCTGTACCCGAAGGCCGGGCTGAGATCTTACTTCCGTCTTCAGTAAAAAACTGCATCACATCCGATTTAGGGTAATCCAGCTTTGAGGTTTTGCCGGTTACAAAGTCTCTTTCTTCTAACGTGGTGTAGTCGGCAATTTTCAGCAGCTTCGAGCCATTGATAGTCTTGGGCGGATTAGCCCGCAGGTTGTCCATCATCTGCTTTATTTCCTCCTGGCCCTTCATCCCTTTCTTGGTAAGCGAAATAAGGTGTTCTTTGAAGTAGCCAAACTTCAGGTACATTTCGTTCAGCATTTGGAACAAACTCATGCCCTTGTCTTTGGCATAGGCCGTCATCTCGGCAATAAAAGCACAGGAGGCTATCGCGTCTTTATCGCGCACTTTGTCGCCTACCAGGTAGCCGTAGCTTTCCTCACCACCGCCTATAAATGTCTCCTTCCCCTCCAACTCACGAATAAGCGCCGCTATAAACTTAAATCCGGTAAGTGTGTCGTAGCATTTCACTTTGTAGCCTTCAGCTATTTTGCGAATGAGGTCGGTCGTTACGATGGTTTTCACTACGTACTGCGAGCCCGTGAGCTTGTTCCGGTTTTTCCATTGCTGTAGCAGGTAGTATACAAGCAACGCACCAGTTTGGTTACCATTCAGAAGCTGAAATTGGCCAGCGTCGTTTTTTACAGCAATGCCCACCCGGTCCGAATCGGGATCGGTAGCCATTACAAGATCGGCGTCTATTTCCATGGCTTTTTTCAAGGCCAGGTTCAGCGCCTCAGCCTCCTCCGGGTTGGGGTACACCACCGTGGGAAAATTGCCGTCGGGTGTGGCTTGTTCCTGCACTACGGTTACGTTTTCAAACCCAAAGCGCTTCAGTATCTCGGGCACCAGCGTAATGCCCGTGCCGTGGATAGGGGAGAAGACAATTTTGAGGTCCTTCTGCCTTTTGATGATTTCGGGGGAAAGGCTTTCTGCCTTGATGGCCTCCAGGTAAGGCTCGTCTACCTGCTTGCTTATCTTTTCAATCAGCGAAACATTGGCATTAAACTTCACCTCATCAATTCCCTTAATGTTATTAACCTCAGTGATGGTGTTTTTATCGTGGGGTGCAATCATCTGCGCACCGTCGTTCCAGTAGGCTTTGTAGCCGTTGTATTCTTTGGGGTTATGAGAGGCTGTAATCACCACTCCGCTGTGGCAGTTCAGGTGCCTGATAGCAAACGAGAGCTCAGGAGTTGGTCTAAGTGCCTCAAAAAAGTAAACTTTAAAGCCGTTGGCAGAAAATACGTCTGCCGTGGTTTGTGCAAAGAAGGGGCTGTTGTTGCGACTGTCGTGGGCTATAGCAACCTTTATTTGTTCGCCCGGATACGTTTTTTTCAAGTAATTGGCCAAGCCCTGGGTGGCCATGCCCACGGTATACTTATTTATCCGGTTGGAACCGGTGCCCATTATTCCCCGGAGGCCGCCAGTGCCAAACTCAAGATCGCGATAAAAGCATTCTGTCAACTGAGATTTGTCGGCTGCGGCAATCATTTGCTCAACCTCTTTTCTGCTTGCCGCATCCAGATTTTTGCTCGACAGCCATTGATTTGCTTTTGCCAGGGCTTGTTGTTCCATGTTAGTTTTATAGTTAGAGAGTCTTATTTCGTTGTCGGCTGGCAGCTTATGGTTTCAAGCGCATGGTGCCGGTGTGAACTGCAAAAGCTGCCAGGGTGAAAATGTCGATTTAAAGGTTGAAATTTAGCAGATATGTTGCCAACAGAAAAGCACACCGCGAATTCATTGACTTAATTTTGGATTACTATTAAAAAAATAGTGGCTTTCTTGAATCTTAATTGAACTATTCCAAAGTTTGCGGTGGAGATGTGTCTCCGCCAAACCGAAATATCATGGACGTTAATAAACTTGATAAGGCGCTGATAGAGCTTGTTGAAAAGAAGATGGTGCTGAGCAGCCTCGACTACAACGACGAACGATACGATGAAGTAGAAGAGGAACTCCATGACATGGAGGACAAATTTATCGAATCGTATGGCGACTACCTGGAAGATGCGCTGCATACGGTCCATGACGAGTTTTGCCCCGACAACGACGTGCTGCTGCCTATTGCTTACCTGGCCAACCAGTACATCAAGAAAGAACAAAACGGCCAGGTGGTGTATACTACCCTCACCAACCAGGGTGTGCCGGTAGATGTAGACGATTTTCCAGGTAAAAAGACAAAAATTGTTCTGCTGCCTGCTCCAACCAGGCTGGTGCTGATTATCGACAATACCAACCAGCAGGTGGTATGGAAGGCTGAGTAAGATTTACCAGCCTGTATCCGCCTCGGCTATCCCGGCTTCAATCGTTTTTTGAAGGTCTGTAATTAGCTTTTGTATTCGCCAATCAAGCTGCTGCCCGATGTTGTTGTAATATTTCTTATCGGACCACTGACTAATACGGTTCAAGCTTTCTCGTAAAGTTTCGCACGGCCCCAGGTCAGGAAATACAACTCCCTCGCTGCGAAATTGCCCGGTATGTGCAAAGTTCGAAAACTCATACCGGTATCGCTGGTCTTTCACAGCAACCGTAATGGTGAAATTAATGTGGCCGGCAGGCGTATTTCCATCGTCGGTAAAGACCTGCATTCGCGACTTTCCGATCATTTTCGAAACGTCTCCGTTGTCAATCTGAACCACATCTGTATCGCTGTTTTTCACCATCCACTCAAATGCAAGTGGCCATACTGCGCCCAAAGGATCGTCAAGCTGTACTACATCAGCGTAGGTAATTTTTCCGGTGGCCGGATCTATCGGCAATTGATTATTGCTGCCGGCTGATTGGGAGAACAAGAGAGAAAGCAAAAAGATGAATAAAAGTGATTTCATAGCGGATCGGTTACATAGAAGACCAAAATCAAAAATCGGCCCAATTCTTTGTCACTGCTCCCGAACCAGAAATCGACCGTTTTACACAACTTTGTTAGGTCTGTGTATTTGTAGTAGACACAGCCGGTTTTATTGGCTAAATCAAAGCAAACTAAAATTACTACCATGAAGAAACATCTGCTTCTATTGCTTATTTCATGCTTTTCTTTCCCTCTTTTTTCCCAAACGGGGAAGGTGTTCGATAATCTGTCGCTTCCCAGTAAAATACTAAAGGGAGACAGGAAGTATGCTATTTACCTCCCGCCCGATTACGACGTGTCGGAGCGAAGTTATCCGGTGCTTTACCTGTTGCATGGCGGTGGCGACGACCAAACCGGCTGGGTACAGTTTGGCGAGGTGTTGCGCATTGCCGACAAGGCCATTCGTGAAGGCACAGCCACACCCATGGTTATAGTGATGCCAGATGCCAACACCGGCGTGAGAGGGTACTTCAACGATCCCAAAGGCGATTGGCGCTATGAAGACTTCTTTTTTGAGGAGCTGATGCCGCACGTGGAAAAGACGTACCGGATAAAAGGAGAGAAACGATTTCGTGCAGTTGCGGGGTTGTCGATGGGCGGCGGAGGCAGCTTTATGTATGCACTTCACCGGCCCGATCTCTTTTCTTCGGCTTGCCCACTGAGCGCAAGCACCGGTCCGCTGGATATTGAAGGTGCCCGGAGATTTCTGGAATGGATGGGCTACAAGAACCCAACCCAGCAGGAGCTGGAAACTTACTACAAACGCCACAGCGCGCTGGAGCTGATTAATACCATGGATGCGGAGGAGATCAAAAAGGTGCGCTGGTATATCGACTGCGGTGATGATGATTTTCTTTACGAGGGCAACTCGCTGGTGCATATAGCACTACGCAAAAAAGAGGTGCCGCATGAGTTTCGGATAAGGAATGGCGGCCACACCTGGACCTACTGGCGGGAGTCGCTGCCCACTGTGCTATCTTTTGTATCTGATGCTTTTCATCAATACTGACCGAAAAATAAAATGGCAGGAATATCCGTATTCCTGCCATTTTATTTTAGCTGGGATGTTTCAGGCATTCTCCCGTAGTACCTTTTCGAGCTGGTAGCCGGGCACCACGCCAGATTGCCGCCATTTTACCTGACCGTTTTTGAACAGAATTAGCGTAGGCACTCCTGTCACCTTAAAGGCTTGCGCAGCCTGCGGATTGCGGTCCACGTCAATTTTAACTATCCTGGCCTGGTCACCTACCTTTTTTTTCACGTCGTCGAGCACCGGAGCCATCATTTTGCATGGACCGCACCAGCTTGCAGTAAAGTCTACCAGCACCGGCTTGTCGCCTTTAACTATGTCTGAAAACGATTTCTTTTCCATTGTACATCAGGTAATCTTCTACTTAACCTTTTCTGTTTCGGCTTAGTTCGCATCAGTTACTTTCTGAGCTTATGCTGCAGGCTCATCCAACCGCCACCGTTGTATACTTGCGTAAACCCGCTCGACTTCAGCAGGCTTTTAGCTGAGCCACTCCTCATCCCCGAAGCACAGCAGGTTATAATTGGTTTGTCTTTTTTTAGCTTCGAAAGCTGTGCTCCCAATGTTTGCAGGGGGATGTTTACAGAGCCTTTTATGTGGCCCCCGCTGTACTCCCCCTTTGTGCGAACGTCTACAATTACAGCTCCTTTCTTCACAAGTTGCTTTAAATCTGCTGCCGGCCCTAAACCTAGCAGTTGTTTTAACTTTTGTATCATACTCAAAGTTTATTGGGCAAGTTCAAAGTTTACATCCATCCACGAGCCGCCATTTACGCAGTCGATCCCAAGGTTTTTCAAATACGCCTGAGCCTGCCCACTACGGTTGCCACTGGCACAGCACAAAATGACGGGTTGTGCAAGTTTTTTAATTTCGCCCACGCGAGCAGGAAGCTCCTGCAGGGGAATATTAATTGAACCTGCCACATGTCCGCCTCTGAACTCCGCAGGGGTACGTACATCTACCACAGTTGATTTGCCGTTTTTCATATTCATTGTTAATGTTTGTGTTTTACAATTTTCACAATGCAAAGGTCGGCAGGCAAACAGGCAGAATTTGTGACTTTGGTTACAGTGCAGAAAGTTTGTCGGAGGAGGGGGCGGTTTCCTGATAGAAGCCAAAAACATCCTCACTTTTTCGCTGTGACAAAAAAACTAACTTTATGCTATGAAAGAACATTCGTCCCACATTTCGATTAACCCTGATATAAGGTTTGGAAAGCCTTGTATAAAAGGAACAAGAATTGCCGTGGTCGACATACTTCAATGGCTTGCTTCGGGAATGTCTCATGCCGAGATATTGGCGGATTATCCTTCACCAAAGGAAGAACACATTCTGGCGGCTTTAGCTTTTGCAGCCAACCGCGAATCTATGATTAAGATTGTTGCAGCTTAGGCCCCCCTCAATTAAACCCCACCTTTCCCTTCACCCTTTCAAGCACTTCCGTGGCAATTTTTCTTGCTTTAGCTTCACCTTCCTGCAACTTTGCTTCCAGTTCGCCTTCATTAGCCATGTAGTAGTTGAAAGATTCACGCTCTTTGGCGAAATGTGTAAGAATCAAATCCAGCAGTTCCTTTTTGGCATGGCCATAGCCGAAATTGCCAGCCAGGTACTTTTTTCTCAACTCGGCGGTGGCGCCATCAGATGCCAAAAGGCTGTAGAGTTTAAAAACAGTATCTGAATCAGGATCTTTGGGGTCTTCCAGGGGAGTGCTGTCGGTAACAATAGACATTACCTGTTTTTTCAACTCTTTCTCCGGTAGGAATATGTCGATGGTATTGCCGTACGACTTGCTCATTTTCTGGCCATCTGTTCCGGGTATCGTCATAATGCGTTCGTCAACCCGTGCCTCCGGAACCACAAAAGTTTCGCCATAGGTACGGTTAAAGATGCTGGCTATATCTCTGGTAATTTCGAGGTGCTGCACCTGGTCTTTGCCTACCGGCACTATGTTGGCATCGTACAACAGTATGTCGGCCGCCATTAGCACCGGGTATACGAACAAGCCAGCGTTAACGTCGGCCAGCCTGTCGGCCTTGTCTTTAAACGAATGAGCATTGGCAAGCATAGGGTAGGGCGTAAAGCAGCTGAGAAACCACGTAAGCTCCGTTACCTCCGTTACCCTCGACTGGCGATAAAACAGGTTTTTTTCGGTATCGAACCCACAGGCCAACCATGCTGCGGCCACAGCCTTCGTGTTTTCTTTGCGCACTTCTGCATCCTTTATGGTTGTAAGAGAGTGCAGGTCGGCAATGAAAAAGAGCGACTCGTTATTTTGCTGCTGCGAAAGCCTGATTGCGGGCATTATCGCTCCAAGCAGATTGCCGAGGTGGGGTTTGCCTGAACTTTGGATACCGGTTAAAATTCTCGCCATTTTTACAATTTTGCGCAAAATAAATAAAAAACTTACTTAGCGGCTGCTTCATTTGCTGTAAGTATTGATCGTTAACTTCGTAACGTGTTATTTCGTACTTGATTTAGGAAATTGAGATTGCTATGAAAAAAATTTGGCTGTTTGTTCTGCTTCTATGGTCTTATGGTGTTACGGCTCAGCAGGGAGCTGTTATCGAATTCACCCAAACAGAGCATGATTTTGGAGACATCAAGGAAGAAGGCGGCCCGATAACTCATTCGTTCGAGTTTGTAAACAAAGGCACTGCCCCTCTCATCATTTCCAGTGTAAAGGCTTCTTGCGGCTGCACTACCCCGGGCTGGACAAAGGAACCGGTAATGCCGGGTGAGAAAGGCTACGTACAGGCACAGTACAATCCCACAAACCGCCCGGGTTCGTTCCGCAAGTCGCTCACGGTAACCAGCAATTCAAGCACCAACAACAGCAGTTTTCTGTACATCAAAGGCAGCGTAACACCCAAGCCCCGTACCCCGGCAGACGACTACCCTACTAAATTGGGAGACACCCGGTTCAGGTTCAGGTCGTTGAATTTCGGAATTATCAACACTGAAAAACCGCAGACGAAAAGCTTCGAGGTTTACAACGACAGCAACAATCCAATTACTTTTCAGGCGAAAGTTGAGGCGCCATCGCACCTTCAGGTGACTATTGAACCCGCTACATTGGGCCCAAAGGAAACGGGCGAAATTAAGGTGGTATACGACCCCGCAGCCAAAGGCCGCCTCGGCTACAATTCCGACAACATTAAGCTTTACACCGATGAAGCCAGCAATAGCGAAAAGCAATTGTATGTGCTCGCTACTATTGAGGAATATTTCCCTCCGATGTCGGATGAGGAAAAGGCGAAAGCTCCGAGACTGGTGTTCGAGTCGATTAGTCATGATTTTAAGCGTATTTCGGCAGGGGCAACTGTCTCTACCGATTTCACTTTTACAAACACCGGCAAGTCACCTCTTAACATCAGAGACACACGCACCAACTGCGGCTGCACGGTTTCGAAGCTAAGCAGTGAAAACATTAAGCCAGGGGAGTCTGGTACCATATCTGTAACTTTCGACTCAAAAGGCCGCAAGGGAACACAGCAGAAAACGGTGACCGTATTTTCAAACGACCCCACCGCTCCCACACAAACACTAGTGGTAAAGGCCTACGTGGAATAGAGGGATTTTTAGTTCTCTCATTCTCCTTTTAGTCGGCGCTCTCAGGTTTTTCAGACGAATAGCTCAGATCAACGTCAAGGCTATTTCGATCGCTTATTTTGATCGCAACCTCACGGCAAGAGGACGTTGTACTCATCCCCACGCAATATTTTTTCGATATGAATTCCACGTTTTAATACGAGCGGGCCTTAAGACCCTATTTTTTATAAGAATTCGTGTCGTTCATGTCAGAGTTCTACGCTGGGTTTGATCGTCTTACGGCGCTATTTTGACACGAATTCCACTTATTAGCACGAATGGCCTTTCAGGCCTATTTTTCGTGAAAAATTTGTGCTATTCGTGTCAGAACTCCAATATGCTGTGTTTGATTATCTCGCCGCTTTTGACACGAATGACACTTATTAGCACGAATGATGCTTTTCAAGCCTTAGGTTTTGAAGATGACCATTAGCAACTGAAAAGGATATCCTTTTTCCCAAGAACTAGTTCAGAGAAATTTATTTATATTTTTGAAAGCTATGAACGAGTTAATTTTTAAAGCAGAGTCGTACAAGATTATAGGTCTTTGTATGGAGATCCATCGAATTTTAGGCAAAGGGCACAGCGAAGTAGTCTATAAGGACGCACTAGAATATGAGTTTAAGTGCAATCAAATCGAGTATAGTAGAGAAAAAAGTTATATTGTACAATACAAGACTACTGTTTTGGCCCATCCGTATAACGCTGATTTTGTAGTATATGATAAAATAATCCTGGAGGTAAAGGCCGCTGAGGCGCTGGTTAGCGGACATGTAAAGCAAACCTTGAACTATCTTGCCGCTTCCAGGAATAGACTCGGATTGCTGGTGAATTTTGGCGAGGATTCGTTGAAACATCAGCGAATTGTGCTTTAGGCGCTATTACGCCTAAGTTTTTTATGCTCACAAAGCAAGCATGGTATGTACTACACGCATGTTGAGTTTCAGCCCCAATTTTTGGTGAAAATTTGGGCCGTTAATGTCAGAGCCCCACGCCGTGTTTGATCGTCTTACGGCGCTATTTTGACACGAATTCCACTTATTAGCACGAATGGCCTTTCAGGCCTAATTTTTTGTGAAAATTCATACTATTCGTGTCAGAGTTCCTTCACCTTGTGTTTAATCGTCTTGCGGCGCTACTTTGACACGAGTTCCACTTAGTAGCACGAACGGCCTTTCAGGCCTTTTTTTGGTGAAAATTTGTGCAATTAGTGTCTGAGCCCCACGCTGTGTTTTATCGTCTCGCGGCGTTATTTTGACACGGTTTGCACTTATTAGCAGAAACGGACCTTTCAGCCCCTATTTTTGATGAAAATTTGGGCCGTTCGAGTCAAAGCTCCAATATGCTGTGGCATATTGGTCCGCATCACCGTTTTTACTTCTTTCACAACCCGCCAATCTTTCGTATCATTAAGCTAAAAAACAATCTGCTTGCCATGATACGCCTTTTGCTACTCAGCCTCTGCATGCTTACGTTTTCGCTTCCGACACATCCGCAGTCAATAAATCCTCAACTACTTACCCAACAGTGGCAAGCCCAGTGGATTGCTGCGCCCGGCCTGGAAAAAGGTGAGCTGAATGTAAGCCACTACCGCAGGAGGTTTAATCTTGAGGCTCTTCCTGCCGCATTTGTCATTCACATTTCGGCCGACACCCGGTACAAGCTGTATGTAAATGGCAGGTATATTGGCCAGGGGCCGGCAAATAACGACCTGCTCCACTATTCATTCGATACGTATGATATTGCCACTCAATTGCAGGCAGGAGATAACGTCATCGCGGTTGAGGTGGTCAATTTCGGCGATCGGGGGGCTATCCGTTTTCATACTAAGGGAACCGCCCTCATTGTGCAGGGAAATGGACAAAGCGAGCAGTTGGTAAACACCTCCACCGACACTTGGAAATCGGTCAGAAATGCCGCCTACACTGCACTGGCTCCCTTCCGCGATTTTGAAGTGAAGGCCTATTACGCTGTTGGTACCACAGAAAAAGTGGATGCGGCTTTATACCCATGGAACTGGCAGCAGCCGGCGTTTGACGACAGCACATGGCTGCAGCCAACTCATGCGGGTTTTGGTTATCCATTTGGCTATGCTTACGGTTTTGGCGACCCCAACCGTACGCTCTCTCCTCGCACCATTCCCAAGCTGAAAGAAGAACCCGAAATGCCCATGCAGGTGCGAACAGCCACTGGTGTATCACTTGCTGAAGCTGGAAAGTTAACCAGGGGTGGCTTCACCGTTCCTGCCCACACCAAAGCGGAGCTCATTCTCGACCAGGGCTACCTTACCAAGGGCTTTCCGGTTATTGCTATCGCTAAAGGCAAGGGTGCTGTTGTAAGCCTTCAATATACCGAAGCACTATACGGACCCGACGACCAAAAGGGCAACCGCAATGAAATAGATGGTAAGCGCTTTATCGGAAACAAAGACGTGTATCTCTCAAATGGTGGCGATAGCCAAACTTTCAGCACGCTGTGGTACCGTACCTGGCGCTATGTGAAGCTGGAAGTACAAACAGCCGACGAGCCTGTTGTTATCAAAGGGCTTGCTGCTACCCGCTACTGGTATCCTTTTGAAATGGCCGCGTCTTTTGATACCGGCCAACCGGTGCACAAGCAAATATGGGACGTGGGCTGGCGAACGGCCCTGCTGTGCAGCGACGAAACCTATATGGACTGCCCCTATTACGAGCAACTGCAGTACATTGGCGACACCCGCATCCAGGCTTTTATCTCATTATACGTGTCGGGCGACGACCGGCTGATGAGGAACGCCATTGAGCAGTTTTACCATTCTATTACCAACGAAGGTATTACCCAAAGCCGCTACCCGTCGCAGCTCGTGCAGCTTATCCCCACTTATTCGCTTTTCTGGGTAAACATGATCTACGACTACCACATGCTGCGAAACGACGACGCATTTACGGCTAAATACCTCTCCGGCATTGCGAGTGTTATCGCCTGGTTTGAAGAAAAGCTGGATGAGCGCGGAATTCTCGGGCCTCTGCCGTGGTGGAGCTACCTCGATTGGGTGGAACGTTTCCCGAGAGGGTCGGCACCGGGTGCTGAGGAGGGTGGCTCAGTGGTATTGTCGCTGCAGCTTGTTTACACATTGCAAGACGCAGCTGCGCTTTTTCGCTACCACGGGCAAACTGAGGAGGCCGACCGCTACGATGCCCTTGCGCAGAAAATCAGGGATGCAGTGAACCTGCAGGGGTTTGATGCGGCCAAAGGGCTTTACGCTGATACACCCGACAAAACAACCTACAGCCAGCACACCAATATATTTGCGATACTCACCAATACCATTGCCCCGGAAAAACAGTCCGAATTGTTCAAAAAGATTGTGAGCGATACGTCGGTTACCGCCTGCAACGTTTATTTCCGCTTTTACCTTACAAGGGCGGCCCAGCAAACCGGCAACGGCGACTATTTCATCCAAAACATGAGCATGTGGGAGAACATGCTGAAGGAAGGCCTCACCACCTTTGCCGAGCAGGAGGGTAACACCCGGTCGGATTGCCATGCCTGGAGTGCCAGCCCAAACTACGAGTTTTTGGCCACAGTGGCTGGTATATTGCCTGCGGCACCACATTTCGCCAGGGTAAGTATTGCCCCTAACCCTGGAAATTTAAAAACCATTAACGCCAAAATGCCACACCCTCAGGGCGAAATTGTGGTGAAGTTTGAGTTTGGAAAAGGAGGAAGGCTTGCAGGTACGGCTACCCTGCCAATGGGCGTTACGGGGGAGTTGAAATGGAAAGAAAAAACAATGATGCTGAAAGGTGGGGAGAACAAAATTGATTTGTGAGTGAGTAGGTTCATTTACTGACGTTAATTCCTGGCAGTGAGGGTGATAGTGGATTTTGATTGGTAGAAGAGAAGAAGGCCAACAGGTGATTTGGCAGTAGATGAGCTAATCGTTTACTGGGGCGAATGTGGACCCGGGGCGAGGCTGCTATTATTCGTTTTCAATCAGATAGTGACTACTTGCCTTAGCTCTTTCAACCTGTTGCGGCTAATGGTAAACTCAGTCTTTTTCCTGTCCCTCATTCTGAGTATGTACTTATGATTTTCCCAAAAAGAGTAACTGTCGATCTTTTCGAGGTTGATGATTACTGAGCGATTGATCCGGAAGAATTTCTCCGGCAAGTTATTTTCCAACTCAGTCATTGGCAATTTAACCCGGTACGATACATTTTCCAGGTATGCGTAATAGGCCCTTTCAGAAATCTCGTGCTGAAACCACCAGATGGAATCTACTTCAACGTGCTTAAATCCAATTTCAGATTTTACGGCGATTTGTTTTACACCTCCAGGTAGCGCATCTGCTTCACGTGGGTCCGGTTTCGGGGCCAGAATTGCCTCATCGTGCTGAAAAACGACAGTATTCCTACCGCTCTTTCTTTTAATTACAGCCATCAATGCCACCGCACCGGTAGCCAAAAGAAGGATGCCGATTCCCCAAAACCCAACACCACCACCCCGTTTTTCAGACACTTCGGGTTCCTCCAGGTTTACTGCAATAGCTTCAAACTTGGCCAGTTGAGCTGCTTTTCGTACCGAATCGATAACCTCCGTGTATTTCTGAAAATAATGCAGGCTCAGGTCTTTTTCATCTATAGCCTTGTAGAGCCTGCTCAATTTGGAAAACACAAACTCGTCGTACCTGTGAATATTGGATTCTCCTATCAGCTCTTCTGCCTGTTTCAGGTAAAACTCACAGGAGTCGTACTGTTTTCTTTCATAATAAAGGTCGCTAACAGCGTAAAGTGCATTGATTTCGCGCCCCGGAAATTTATACTGCTTGCTCATGGCCAGCGCTTCGTGAAGTACCTCGCTGGCTTCTTTTAACTGCTGGTTGTGAATGTAATCTATACCCAGGTTGGTGAGGGAGCGGGCAGTAGTTTCGTATACCGAAAGTGATTTATAAATACTGATGGCCTGCAATTTATATTCAATGGATTTTTCGTAGTCCCGTTTCCCGCTGTAAATGCCGCCCATACCATCCAAAGCGTTGGCCATTACCAAAAAATCGCCCAACTCCCGGGCTTGCACAAATGTTTCCCGGGCTATTTCCAGCGCCTTATCGTGTTGCTTCATTGCCTCATATACGCCACCCATATTTTGCAATGCAGCAATCCTGGCCCGGGTATTGGGGGCATAAGCTTTGGCCTTCAGGTAATATTCCAGCGCTTTGGGATAGTCGGATATCCGCGATTTGTAAATGTTGCCTGCACCATTGTAGGAACGGCTTACTCCGAACGAATCGTTATTCCTGTAATAAAGATCTTTCGCCTTATGAAAGCTTTCGATAGCCTCGTCGCTGCGGTATTGGTGGTAATACACCCTGCCCAGCAGGTACCATGCTTCTGCGAGCTCATTGTCCAGTTTAGCTTTTTCAGCCATGGCAATGCTTTGGAAAACTAACTTTTCAGCTTCTGCAGGTTCCAGCTCAAGCTTGTTCAACGCCGCATTCTTCAACAAATGAAGGGAGTCGATTACCCGGAGTGACTGACCTGGACAATGAAAAAACGAAACGATAAAGACCGCGACAGCAAAGCAACGTACCAGCGTAAACATCATCAGTAAATTGAAAAAAAATTATAGTCCCCTTTGAAATGAAGCATCTTAAAACAACCACGAAAGTGCTTGAGTAAAAGCTGGCAGATAAAGGATACGTTTAAACGGGATGATGGTTAAGATTACAAGATAGGTAATTTTAAAGATGTCTGGTGAAGACCAAAAGAAAGTTTGATAGTCCGCTGTAAAAAATGAGCGAACATGCCCGGTTACATTTCCAGACAAAGTAGCAAGTGGCTAAAAATTACATTTCGGTCGCAAACACTACATTTCATTCATATAAATCTCCATTCCAGACAAGCCGGTATTGAAGTGCAACAGCCTTACTGCAATTTTGTTGCGTTGCTGCTCACATGATGCAACAACGAGAGAAGCCGGGCATGAGAGACCGGCCTATCCGATGAGCGAGCCAGGAAAAGGAAGCATCATTTTTTTAAAACATCATTTTTTTAACTCAGTCTATGCTTCTTTTCCTGGTTGTTCGTTGGGCTCAAAAAAAACAAACAGTGTACACCCTCCCTCTTCCACTTCAAGTAAGCTTAAGCAGCGGCTAATCGTTTTTCCGAACACAGCCGGTCGCCAATGCCGCCAAGTAGCCCTCGCTCCGGCGTTGAACCGTAGTTCCGTTAGTGTACCTCTTTGCCGCCTGATACATGAGAGGAGATTGCTCTCCACTTACCGTCTCTTTTGATAAGGATGTTCGACGACTGATACTCATAGGTGTAGGCTGTGCCATCCTCATTTTTACCGTCAATAATACCCGTTCCTGCTACTACAGCAGTGCCATTTTCGAATACATCCAATCTTTTGATAACAAATTTGAAGGAGTCATACGATGGCTTGTTTTTGCTTACGTACTCCAGCTCGTCTTTTTTGGCGAACCAGTTTCCTTCTCCGTCTATCATCTGAAATTCATCGGCCAGCAGTTCATCCAGCAACTGAACGTCTTGCTCACGGTAGGCTTTTGGCCACAGCACCTCTTTTATGTGCCTGAGGGCTTTTTCGTCGTCAGTTGTTTCGTCTTCGCTTTGGGCGGGTAGTTGATTAATAAGCAGGAGAGTGCATGCATACAGGAGTACTAGCTTTTTCATAGAAATTGGTTGTTTGGTATGTTCTGAGTGAACTGGCTGTCGTAACCGCACGGGGCCCGCCAATTGTAAAGCATAATACGTAAAGTTCACATGCGCAGTTATCCCCCGGGTGAGGCGGGCAAATGCGAACCACAAATGGAAAACTGACGGGGAGGGGAGCTTCCTGTTTGTATGAGCCGGTTTCGCCGTCAGTCAGATGGTGGAAACCTTCCGGGAATTTTAATTAATTCAACTGATAAGGCACCAATCCATAGAAAATACGCCAACCAGGCAAGGCCATTTATAGTGGCAAATAGCCCTCCCGGATCATTTTCCAGCACTGCCGCCGTGCTGCAAATGGCCGTGCCTCCGATTAGCAAACCGGTCCATCCTAACCAGCGTTTAAAGACGCCGGTTTGTAAAATCACTATGGATGCACCTATTGCTGCAACACCCCCAAGGGCACCAGATACCACGTAAGCATAAAAGTTGGCGGCTATTCCAAATTGCACCACCACGGCCGGCAGGTTGCTTTCGGGCAGCGCTGCTCCTACGATAAACGAACCGGCAGTAGTGCCGGCAGCCGGAGACATAATTGCCCCGGCCCATGCCACCCGCGACCACACCGCCGTATTTCCCTCAGCGTGCCGAAGTCTTTCGCACAGGCCTGCATAAAAGGGAAAGTAGAATAGCAGAAACGCATGGCCGGCAAGCAAGTGGCCGGAAAGATACCACTGTGTGTTTTCGCCAAACCAGGACGTGATGATTTCCGCTTGCTGGTCGTAACCGGGAGGCATCGAATTAATGCCCGAGGCTATAAGTGAAATTGTCACAAAAAGAACTCCGGCAATGCCACTTATCCGCCAGGGATTTTGAAGGACTTTCATTTCACCCTAATATGGATGAAACGTGCTTGCTAAATAATGACTGCCATCATCACCTACTCTTATAGCCGTCATTGAACACCACATGCAGCGGCATTAGCTTCACTGCATCATTTTTTAAATAAGCTGAGCCATGGTAAGAAAACTTCTGCTCGTAAGCGGCATATTGTCGTCTCTGCATTATATAGCAATCAACATCTATGTGCCTTTGCAGTATGAGGGCTACAACATCACGGAATACACAGTCAGCGAGCTATCCGCAATTGGCGCACCCACCAGGCAATTGTGGCTGCTGCTGGCATTGCCTTATCCACTGCTGTTTGCGGCTTTTGCCTGGGGTGTGGTGAAGTCAGCCGCCGCAAATCGCCTGCTGAATGCGGTAGGTGTTTTAATGCTGATATACGCAATTTTCAACGCCTACTGGCCACCCATGCACCAGCGGGGCATAGACCCGACACTTACTGACGTAATGCACATTAGCTGGGCCGGCGCAACCGTGCTGCTTATGCTAGTGATGATGGGTTTGGGAGCCGCCGCTCTCGGAAAAACCTTTCGGTGGTATACCATTGCATCCATGCTAATGCTGATGGCTTTTGGAACGCTTACTGCCCTGGAGGCGCCAAACATAGCTACCGACTTGCCCACGCCATTCATCGGCATTTGGGAACGAATTAATATTGGCGTTTTCATGGTGTGGGTTGTAGTGCTGTCGGTGATACTACTGCGTTCCGGTGTGCCGCAACAGTCAATAAAACCTGCCCTGGCAAATGCCTGAAACAGGGTGCCCCAAAGGAGCCGCCAGGTGCAGTAGCTTTATCGCCTTCCCTCAGGCCCGAAAGGTGATGTGGCACTAGCTTACCGGCACATGGGGAGCACCTTTCCCTGTTGTTATCAGGGGCAATAAGCTCTGCATCAGGTAGTAGTTCCACCCGCCGGAGCAATCGTTGAAACACTCAATAGCGGGCACTAAACCAATGTGGGTGAAACGGACCCGCGTTTTGCTGCCTTGCTTCGAAATCTCAAAGCTAATCCTGGTGCCAGTCCATTCGCTCTTCTCTTTTATAAAATTCAAATGACTGCCCATAACCTGCCAAACAACTTTTTCGCCAGACACAATCTCAACTATCTTTTGTGTGGAATGATGCACGTCTCCGAAGCGAACCCCGAATTCGTCGTTTAGCTTTTGCGAGCTGCCTTCGAAATCTTCCGACCACCAATTATGTACGTTGGTAATGGCATTAAAAACCTTTTCGGGGGTTTGGTCGACCAAAAAGTCAGCGGCGAAATGTTGATCTTTCATATCTATTTATTCACTGGTTATATATCGCAGTCGCTTTTACTTCAGCTTCCATTTTACTACCTGCCCAGCATTGAAACCTCCTTCTTTAGGATTGGGCTGCCCTTTGCCTGTGGTAATCAGGCTATTCAGGCTTTTATTAATGTAATTGCCCCAGCCTTCAAGGCAAATGTTGTAGCATTCGAATTCGGGCACAAGGCCAAGGTGGGTAAACCTCAGCTCTGTTTTGCTTCCGGCGTTAGAAATCTCGAAAATAACCTTTGTGCCTGTCCACTCGCTGTGGTCGCTGGTAAAGCTAAAGTGGTTTTTAAGCACATCCCACACTACCTTTTTACCAGGTATGAGCTCCGTAATTCTCATTTTGCTTATGTGCACGTCTTTGTAGTAGTAGAGAAACTCGTCGTTGAGTTTGTCTGTACCACCCTCCACATCTTCGGACCACCAGCCACGCACGTTGGTAACTGCCCGGAATACTTCCTCAGGAGATTGGTCTACCAGAAGGGTAGTAGTGAAATTCTGATCTTTCATGGTTTTGCTCTTTTGTTTTAACCGCTGCCGGTTTATTGATTTTACGTGACAAAGGTATCGTCTGAAGGCAAGCCGGAAGGGCTGCAAAATGGACATTGTAGCGGGTTGATTTGGATATGAGGGACATCTATTTTTGTAAAAAGGATTTTGCATGAAACATCTTACCATTGTAGTGCCCGACGGACAGAATAACCTGAGTAGCATAGTAGGTGCTTACAAAATATTTACAAGAGCCAATGCATACTGGAGAGACACCTCCGGAAGCGAACTATTCACCATTCAGCTGGCAGGCATATCAAAAGAAGTAGCGTTTTACGAAGGTCTGTTTACTGTAAGGCCGCACACTCATATTTCGTCAATAAGCAAAACCAATCTCATTATTATTCCTTCGCTGAACCACAACTATGAAAAAGCGGTAGAGGGAAACAAGCCACTGATCGATTGGGTTACGAGGCAGTACAAAAATGGCGCTGAGGTAGCGAGCGTATGTACGGGAGCTTTTATGCTGGCATCGTCGGGGCTGCTTGATGGCAAAACCTGCTCTACACATTGGGCGGTTGCCGATAACTTCAGAGCCATGTTTCCGGAGGTGAACCTGCAAACCGACAAGCTGATTACCGACGAGCATGGCATATATACGAATGGCGGTGCTTACTCTTTTCTAAACCTCATTCTTTACCTGGTAGAGAAGTACTACGACCGGCAAACAGCCATTTTTTGCTCCAAGGTGTTTCAGATTGAAATGGACAGGTCCAGTCAGTCGGCGTTTACCATATTTAAAGGCCAGAAACTGCACGGCGATGACATGGTGAAAGAAGCACAGGCATACATTGAAAGCAAGCTGGGCGAAAAAATATCGGTAGAGGATCTCTCTGCCCGATTTGCCATAGGCAGGCGAAGCTTCGACAGGAGATTTATAAAAGCCACCGGAAACACTCCTTTGGAATACTCGCAGCGTGTAAAGATTGAGGCTGCAAAAAGAGCATTTGAAACCACACGCAAAACAATAAATGAGGTGATGTATGAGGTGGGCTACTCCGATGTGAAAGCATTTCGGGAGGTATTTAGAAAGATTACGGGCATGTCGCCACTTGAATACCGGGGTAAATACAATAAAGAAGCAGCGATTTAAAACCAGAGGTGGAGGAAGAACCGTCAATTACGCGAATGAACGC
>CBFGTI010000065.1:0-29840 GCA_965651695.1 uncultured Imperialibacter sp.
TTCAAAAAGGAAGCACTTCTAGCCGATTGAATTCAGCCGCCCCATGGTTCCACCCATGGTTCCACCCGGTCCGCCCTCCGAAATCCGCTCCGCGTCGGTCCGCCCATTCCACCTACCGAGGCCAGCGTCTCCAAAAATCCGAAATCCGTATTCCTCCGAAACCCGTTCACCCAGCTGCTGCCGCGTCTCCGAAATCAGAAATTAGAAATTAGTAATCCCCCCGCCCATTCCGCCGCAGAAAGCCAGCGTCCCTACACTTCGCAATTGACAATCCGCAATTCGCAATTGCCCGCTCCGCCGCAGAAAGCCAGCGTCTCCGAAAATCCGAAATCCACCCCGCTCCGCGTCGGTCCGCCCTCCGAAATTATTCCAAAATCACTTTCTCCCGCTTCGGATACCTCACCTCATACCCCATCGTAAACTTTTGCTGCTGCTGGGGTTGTAGGTTCAGCTCCCACTTCAGCTCCCCGGTCTTTTCATCAAGCTTGCCGCCCGACAGCTCCGTGGGCGTTACCGTTATGTCGCTGATGGCCGACACCGGCAGCTGGTCGAACAGCGTGAGCTTGATGGCCTGCGACTTCTTGTTGCGCACTAGTATCTCAAAGCCGCGGCTCTCCACCTTGTTTACGCCCACAAACTGCCTTTTGGTAAAGGTGTCTTGCTTGGTGCGGCCTATCACTATGTTTTTGTCGCGGCCCAGCGAAATGTTGAGCGTATCGGTAAGGGCTTTGGCATCGAGGACGGAGCGGCCCACGTAGCCGTCTTCGAAGTAGAGGTTGGCCTCGCCCTCCAGCAGGTTGTACTGGTCCCAATTGATGATGCGGGCGATGAGGAAGGCATCCTTGTCGAGCTTGGGCACGGCATAGTACTCGTACAGCGTTTCGATCTGGTACTGGTTCAGGTCTACGGTTAGCTTTTCGCCGTTCGACTGTATGGAGTAGGGCTTCTCCACGGCAAACTCCACCGTGGTTTGGTTTTCTACCGTGGAAGTGGTTACTACATTGGCAGCCTTCGGAGCCCGTTCCCTGCTTCCGGCATTCACGCCAGGCATTCGCCCCTGCAACAGCCCTTGTGCGGCATATCCCGTTACCACTACCTCGCTCAGCTGTTGTACATCAGCAGTCATAGAGACATCGATTTGCGGTCTGCCGATAGCTGTCTCCACGGTGGTAAGCCCTATAAATGAAAATACGAGATGCGATGCGTTGTTTGGTAGCGTAATGGAATAACGGCCATTCAAGTCAGTTACCGTACCAATGGTTGTTCCTCTCACCACTACATTAACGCCCGGCAATGGTTCACCATCCTCAGCGCTTCTTACTATACCGGAAACATTTCGGATAGAACCGTCGCCGGAGCCGGGCCTCGTGAACACGGTATTCCTCGCATAGTTCAAATACCAGGTGCTCAGCTCCGGGGCCACCCCGCTCTGGTTGGGGTTGCCGTTGCTAAACTTCAGCTTCACCTCTTTCCAGTCTTCGCCCGTATGCTGGTACACATCCGCTTTGTATTTGAGGCTGATGGGCTGCTCAATGTTCTCCACCCGAATGTCGTATTTGGGGTACCAGCCCGCGTTGGCCACCAGGTAGGTTACGGTAAAGTCTCCTTTGGTTTTTGCAGCCGCTTCCACCCGCACTTCAATCTCCCCCGTGGGCAGCTCCTCTTTGGCCCTTAGCTCGCCCATCTGCTTTTGCAGGCGCTGCTTTTCTTCCTTCAGCTTTTCCAGCGCCGTGCGGGTAGTGAGCTCCTCTGCCTTTATGGCCATCAGCTCCTTATCGTAAAAGTCGATGGCCTGCTTTAGCTGGGCCAGCGTGGCGCCGCTGCTTTCGCCGCCCAGGTCTTTGTTGGCATTCAGCAGGCTTTGTTTTTCCTTCAGCACCTCCAGTCTCGACTCACTGGCGGCGATGCGGCCGTTTACCGACTCCAGCACGGTATTGAGGCTATCTACCTTTGCATCTTTGGCCTGCCTGCCCAGGTAATTATACCGGTGGTTTACCGAGAGGATGGTAAACTCCCCGGCGCCGCTGCTGCTTACGGCCCGCACCTGTATGCTCTTATCGTCTATGTGCGGCGAAAGCGACTTTAGCACCAGGGCCGACTTACCAGCGGCAATATCGGCCGTGCCGGTGCGGGTAATCTGCGCCCCCTGCAGAAACACGGTTACTTCGCCGATTGTCGACTTCAGCTCCGTTTCTTTAAGGGGTTGGGAAATAAGTTGCAGCGAAACAGCCTGAATAGCCAGGCAGGCAAAAAAAGAGAATCGTAGTTTCATAAAATATAGCCTTAGTAAAAAAGTTAGGGACGTATCTCAATGTAATCCTTCACTAGCAATATCAGAGCCAATGTACTCAACAATATGTTCGTCACGCCGATATTCAGCAGTGTTTCGTGGTCTTTGGCTCGCAGGGTTAGGAGCGAAAGCACCACGATGAGGTAGGGAAAAAATCCAAAATAGCCAAACAGCAGGTTGACACCCGTAAACTCCCGGCCCTGTTTTTGGAGGAAAATTCTCTTTCCTATGCCGAAGATGAAGGTCTTGTACAGGCTCATGCCATCGCCTGCTGTAATTTTTTCCAGATGGTTCGGCCTTACCTTTATCTGCCCCCCGGTGGTCTCAATTATCACCTCATCCGGACTGTATTTTGGCACACCACCCCGAACCGACTTAATAGGTCTGCGTGTACGGGTGATGCTTCCTTCTTCTACAGTGTACGGAAGTGCCGTATCCAGCAAAAACACCAGGGCGAACCCTAGTACTACCTGGTTAAATTTTCTTACGAAAACGCCTATGGTCATTGTTGGAGGGTACCGGATTAAAAAGTGTTGGAGCTAAATGTAGGGAATTTTACTAATTTGATTCTCTAAAAGCCGCCGACGTATTGAACTATAGTATGTCGATTACAAGACAAAATGCAAAGCAAACCCTATACCTTATATAAAGCCGTAGTGTTCGTCATTTCGGCCCTTCTTTTTATAATATATTGGTTTGTTATCCGCGATAGTATAGCGAACGATATGGAAGGGGTACGTGCCCGCCGTGCCTGCCAGGAGGAAGAGAAGGCTTCCAGGCAATCGATCAATGGTATAGTTTTAAGAAAATACCTTAACCAGAGACGGATTCGATTATTTCAAGTGACGGAACGAGAGGACACAATTGTGAGTGAATTGTTAGCCTTCGAAACATCGTCTGTATACGACTTTCTTCAGGAAGGAGATTATCTTTTGAAAGAGCGTGGAGAAATAGTATTGCGGGTAAAAAGACAGCATTTGGATACGCTGGTAGTTTTGGATTATTCCTGCAGAAAAACTCCTTAAACCTGAACCCTGAAGCAAATGTGGTGAGCCAATTGAGTTTCCCGGCGTGGCTTATTTAAGAACAGGAAAACTTCTGGTTAAAAAAGTGGCCTTGAAAGGTGGACTGAAAGGCTTCCATTCCTCTTTCACTGGCAAGCCGCTAAAGCTGTTCGCAAAATCCTCGTTACAATATACCCTGTAGGTATGATCGTGTGGTTCTTTTCTCCTGCCCAGGCTTGTACCTGACCACGTCAATTGAAACTTGCCTGATTTTGATGCAGGATCGAACCGATCAACAATGGCCTTCCTTACATCCTGTTTCTTTTTCTTATACTGAAGGTACTGGACCATAAATTGGCCGTCAAACTCCATCCAAAGGGGCCGGTTAAAACGCTCCATCACCAGGTCGTTGTTTTCTGCTAACTCCGCATACCGTTTTCTTCCGCTCTGCAGTGAATCGAATTTAATCTCAAATTGATACAAACGTTCGGCTTTCGGAAAAACAGCTGTGATCAGCGTGGAGTCAAATTCATACGCAGCGCCGTCTACCAGTAGTTCCTTACATTCAAAATTTGCCCGCATCTCCGATACCACTTCCCCGTCTTTGAGTAAATAAATAAAATAGTCGTACCAGCACAAGTATTGGTAATCGACAGGCTTACCGATCCACGTGTTGGCGATCTCCGTTAGCTGCTGCTTGTCTTCCACAATGTAATGGAGCCTTTCGTCGAGGTACTCATCTGGATCAACGTGACCCTCACCATCAGAGGGCCATTCAACTTCTATCTCGTCCCTGTCTCGTATTTCCACGTTCACAAAAACCAACGAATATCGTCCTGCTTCCGGATCAAGGCTTTCTAATACCTTTACCTGAGCCAATCCCAGTTGGCTAATCATCATGAGAATTACAATTGCCCGAAATCTTGTCATGGTTTTCATAATTCTCTTAAGGCATTAGGTTTCAACTTCAAATCCTACGGTCACCGCCACCGCCGCTTCAAATCTCAAACCTTCCAGGCGGTCTCAAATTTCAAATCAACCGTGTTGGAGCTAAATGTAGGAAAAGTTGTCTCAATATCTACCTGAAGCAATAATCCCCAAAACATAGTACCTTGCCTCCCGTGCAAGCAACTAACCTGGCCTATTATGTAAAGGCATTCACAAGCCTTCGGAGAGACTACAAATATGGTGGTGCTCCGCATAAGCCGATTCTGCTGCTTTCTATTCTCAAGCTCATAGAAGATGGGTTAATCTACGAAAACAAGATATACATCAGCCCCGAGCTGGTGAGCCAGTTTAAATCTTACTGGAACCTGCTCGTGCACACACCGCATACCGCCAACTTCTCCCTGCCCTTCTACCACCTCATCAACGAAAAGAGTGGATTCTGGCACCTCCGGAAGAAGACCGGCCTGGAAATAGGCCTCACCACTTCCAATTCGGTGAAGAGCTTTCGTTCCCTGGCCGAGGCCGTGGATTACGCTTACTTCGATGAGGTTTTGTTCCTCCTTTTGACGCAACCCGAAAACAGGGAACTACTCCGGCAGGCGCTTATTGAGAAATACTTTCCGGAAGCCAGGGCTCTAGCTGTTAAATCACCGAAAAACTACCTCACCGAACTCGAAGTTCAGTTTCTGCAGGAGCCGCCAGCTGTTTACCTGCAAAGATTACAAGCCATCCAGAATGAAAATGAGCGGGAAGAGGAAGTATATCTGCGGGGGGCGGTTTTTAAAAGAGAAATACCCCGGCTGTACGACAATACCTGTGCGATTACCGGGTTGAGGGTGAATACCGTGGAAACCATTTCTATGGTAGATGCCTGCCACATTATACCCTTCGCCGAAAGCTACGACGACTCCGTGCAAAACGGCATCTCGCTGTGCCCCAACATGCACCGGGCCTTCGACCGGGGGTTGATTTCGGTAGACGAAAACTACAGGGTGCTGGTATCGCCGCGGTTCACGGAAGCAGACACCACCCACTCACTGCGGCAGTTTGCAGGTAGGGAAATCAGGCTGCCCGGCAGCGAGAAGTTCTACCCCTCGCAGGAGAAGTTGGAGATTCACCGGAGGAAGTTTAGTTTCAGGAATATTTGATGCCAAAGGCAACTGACGTGATAAATGTTACTTGTGGGATTATCCTTAAACAAGGAAAGATACTGGTGGCTCAGCGGAGTGAGAAAATGAAACTACCGCTGAAATGGGAATTCCCTGGCGGAAAAATTGAACAAAACGAAACTGCCGAAGCTTGCCTATTACGAGAATTGAAAGAAGAGTTAAATATTGAGGTTAAGGTGTTGCAGAAGCTTTCTCCCCAGGATCATGATTATGGCACCCTCGTTATTAGATTGATCCCGTTTATAGCTTGCTATGTCTCCGGCGAGATTGTTTTAACTGAGCACAAAGATTTTAGATGGGTAAATAAAGATGAGTTGCGAGGCTTTGACTGGGCTCCTGCCGATATACCTGTTTTGGACGATTTTTTACAGACCGAATTATGATACAGCAAGGTTTATACGAACAACTTATTACAAAATTAGTTACTAACAAGCTCAACGATATAGATAGATCTAAATTCTACATCAAAGAGACGGTTATTGATAAGGCGGAAGCGGGTAATATCCTTTCCAAGTATTTGACAGAGGTGATTCGGTTAGCACTGAGTTTAGTCACAGGAGATGATAGTTTAGAAAAGCAGATTGCGCTATCAAACAAGATCATCAGACAATTAAGCAAGGAACTGGAAAATGAAGATTTTGAGGATGATATTATAGAAGCCGAAGCGAATATCCTTTCTGCTGTATTTTCCAAAGTAGATGCGAGGTTCGTCGATTTCGAAAAACATTTAAAGGAGATCACTCCTTACACTCGCCTTTCCCAAAGTGAACTGTTTACTGGAGCCAATTCAGGTATCTCCCTGGAAAGCGAGATCAAAAAGGAAATACTGTCGTCAGACAAGATCAATTTTCTGGTTTCTTTTATTAAATGGACGGGGATTAGAATTTTTGAAAAGGAACTCTATGACTTTACAGAAAGGGGAGGTCAGCTTAAAGTGATCACAACCTCGTACATGGGTGCCACTGACTATAAAGCAGTAGAGTTTCTTTCAACACTGCCTAATACTGAGATCAAGATTTCGTACAATACCGACAATGAGCGGCTACACGCAAAAGCATATCTCTTTTATAGAAAGACCGGTTTCCACACCGGTTACATTGGTTCTTCTAATCTTTCTCGGTCTGCTCTAACAAATGGACTAGAGTGGAACCTGAAGATCACTACTAAGGAAATAGGTCACGTTATAGATAAATTTCAGAAGACGTTTGACACCTATTGGCAAGACAAAGACTTTCAGCTTTTTGACAAAACTGCACACGTCGAAAAGCTCAAATCGGCCCTGAGGAGGGAAAGAAATGACCAAACCAACCCGTTAGCCTTTTTTGACATTAAACCTTTCCCTTTTCAAGAAGAGATTCTGGAGAAGCTTGAAACCGAGAGAACCGTTCATGGAAGGCGAAAAAACCTCATTGTAGCGGCTACAGGAACTGGCAAGACAGTAATATCCGCTTTCGATTATCGGAACTTCAAAAAAAGTAATACATCTGCCAGACTTTTGTTCGTCGCTCATAGAAAAGAAATCCTTCAGCAAGCGCAGGCCACCTTTCAGGGGATTTTGCGGGACAATAACTTTGGTGGACTTTGGGTGGATGGTATTGAACCTGAGAAATACGACTTTCTTTTTGCTTCGGTGCAAACGCTAAATAGCCGATTACCATCTTTAAACCTCACTGAGACTTTTTTTGACTACATCATCGTGGATGAGGTGCATCACATTGCAGCTTCCAGCTATAGGACTATCGTGAATCGATTTAAGCCAAAGCTCTTATTAGGGTTGACAGCTACTCCTGAAAGAATGGATGGAGAAGACATCTTAAAGGATTTTTGTGACACTATAGCCGCCGAAATCCGATTGCCTGAAGCGCTGAATAGAAAGTTGCTCTGTCCTTTTCAATATTTTGGCATTACTGACAGTATCGACTTATCAAATGTGACATGGCAAAATGGAAAATACCTACCAAGCGAACTGAGCCAGCTTTTTACAGAAAATGACAGAAGGGTTGGTGAGATAATTTCTAATCTCAACAAATACTTGAAAGATATAAATGAGGTAAAAGCTTTGTGCTTCTGTATTACACAAGAACACGCCGCATTTATGGCTGAGAAATTTACCCTTGCAGGCTTAAAAGCCGATTATCTGGTAAGTAGTAGAAATGAGGTCAGGCCGGATATCAAATCCAAATTCCTAGGCAGGGAGATTAACTACTTATTTGTCGTTGATATTTTCAATGAGGGGGTCGATATTCCCGAGATTGACACAGTATTGTTCCTTCGGCCAACGGAGAGTCTCACAGTTTTTCTGCAACAATTGGGACGAGGTCTGAGGCTAGCAGATGATAAAGAATGCTTAACAGTGCTAGACTTCGTCGGAAACTCCCGGCCGGAGTACGATTTTGAAGGCAAATTCCGAGCTTTAGTGGGAAAAACAAACACCTCCACTCAGCGGGAAGTGGAAGATGATTTTCCCCACCTTCCTCTAGGGTGCTCTATAGTTTTAGAGAAGAAAGCTAAGGAGTTCATCCTAGAGAATATCAAAAGGGCTACTAATCTCAATGTATATCACCTTTTGAATAAAATCAGAAACTATAAGCACCAAACAAAATTACCACTGACTCTGAAAAACTTCTCCGAGTTTTATCATATCCCCCTACCAAACATCTATAAAAAGGGCAACTGGAAAAGATTATGCCAGCAAGCTGAGCAGATCGCAGAATATAGGAGCTCTTGCGAAAAGGAAATCTATAGAGCTATTTATAAGAAGTGGCTTGCTTGTCGGTCTCATTCTTACTTCAAGTTTGTCTTATCGCTGGCAAAGGCTGGCTTCAAGATTAAACCAAACGAGCTGAGCGCAGAGGAGCGTGCGATGTGCCTAATGCTTCACTATGATGTTTGGCAAGACGAAGGCCGATTTAACGGTCTTCAAGAAAGCATAGGAGCCATTGGTGAGAGCGAGGCATTAGTTGAGGAGATAATAGAAGTACTGGAAGTATTGCTCGATAAAATCGATTTTTTAGAAAGAGACATAATCCTGCCATATCCGCAGCCGCTTAAAGTTCACGGTAGGTATACCAGAGATCAAATCCTTTCGGCCTTTGGCTTTTACACTTTTAATAAAAGGCCAAGTTATCGGGAGGGTGTGGCCTACTCGCCGGATAAAAACACGGAATTGCTCTTTATTACACTCAACAAAACCGAAAAGGTCTTTTCGCCTACCACCCTCTACGAAGACTTTGCAGTAAGCGAGAGTATCTTTCACTGGCAAACACAAAATGCTGTTAGTCCTGACAAAGGAAAAGGGCGTTCGTATATCCATCATAAAGAATCCGGCCGAAAAATTCTGCTTTTTGTGCGGGAGAGAAACGAAGATGAATACGGTAACACGATGGCCTTTGTGTTTTTGGGCGAGGGCAACTTACTAGAGCACTACGGCTCAAAACCAATGAGTATAAAGTGGGAGCTAAATGAGCCTATGCCACCATATTTGTGGAAGGATTCGGCAAAGATGGCTGTGGGGTAAGGGGATAATCTACGGCTGGCAATTTCAGATATCCTTGAGTGATAACGTCCATCCAGTTTCCTATTGGTTATGTCTGATTCAACCCCATATCACTTGGCCCTTTCTAATCCAAAAATGGCTTTGACACCCTTCTGTTCTCCATATAGAAGGTGAAATACTAATGCCTTTATACCAACTTAGTTTAATGGACCAACAAGGATGAGCATTTTTCAACAGGTTCAATTGAATCGTGCCCTTGCATCCACATGGGCACAAAAACGCAGCTACCCAAGGGTTTTTGTTATTCCCAATCAGGTAGTAAGTGTTATTTTCAAAAGTTTCGGGAAGATCTTTAAGAAAGGCTACCGCACCTTTTTGAAAAGCCACTCTTAATAGACTAAATGCTAACTTTTGCAGAGGCATGATCATAGCTCAGGCATTTCAATGAAGGGTGTTATGTCACCTCGGCCTATTTTCTTTTGTAGATAGTTATCAGTTTCAAAATCCGTCTCAGCCACATTAACTATGTACCCTTCGGTTATATCAATTGTACTACAAGCGTAGTTTGAAGGTTCTTCCGTCTTGTATCGATGAATCCTATTTAGAAACTCATTAACGGCATGGCTCGCAAGCTGCATGTTGACGCTAATAACAGCCGGGCTATTTACGTTGATGTTCTTTATGTATGAGTTTTTCTTTAATTTCTCATACTCCAACTGATTCTTTCGATACTGACCGGCAGCTCGTACATCTTCCATTGTATATAAACCTCTGGTTAAAAGTGAAGATTTCCCAGGCTGGATATAATGAACTGTGCCGCATATTTTTTCTATCCCTCCTTTACCATCTGCTTCTAGCTTTATCCCCATATCAAAATATGGTATTAAGTAAAAAGAACAAAGTTGGTTTAGTAGGTAACGACCGTCCACACTGTCCATACAGCCAAAGATTATGTCACATAGCAACAATGACTGCAGACTGGAAATATTATCATACAAATTTGTCTGATGTACCTCAAATTCAGTCCCGAGTCCCATTTTTTCTATCGCGTTTGCGAGTACCCGTACCTTGGGGCTTTTGTTTCGAGCGTCGCTCGTTGTTGTGTTCAAAATCCTGTTAAGATTCTTGAACTCAACGATGTCTGGATCAACTAGCACAACCTTGCCTATGCCTAATCGTACAAGTTGCTCTACTGTGGGACTACCTGTGCCGGAACAGCCTACTATTCCAACGTTAAGCTGCTTTAAACTACTGTATGTCTTTTCCCCAAATGCTTGAATTGTGCGGATAGCAAATCTATCTTGATTAGATTTCACATCCGCTTTAAATGTGTGAACCACATCGCCTGATACACTAACCTTTTCTATGGGCTCGTGGTGGAGGTCACTAAAGAAAAACCTTCCAAAAATTTTTCCTTGAGGCAACATCACCGCACTTGCATGCGGCTTATCATTTAGGGCCCAACCAAAGACACTCTCGAAAAATTCATTGTCTGAAAGGTCATCTGTTACAGAAAATTTGGGATATCCCCCCGGGTGACTATGAATTTTTAGAATCGCCAAGTCACTTATTGCAATCCTTTCAAAGTAGGGTGTAATACTTGCAGTTGACCATTGAAGTAAGTCTGTCTCCCGAGTGTAGCAATCTTCATAGGGAATGAGTTTAATATCGTGTACCAATAATATCTTTTCAAATTGGCTATCAAATCTTCCGCAAAGTGCCACGGCCACGGCCTCCTTACCATCAGGAGGAAGCAGATGTTTCATTAATATTTCATGATGATACCCTGAAATTCTAAGCTGCAATGCCATTGGGGTGTTTTAAAAATTCTTGTTCAAACCAGAAACTAACCAAGCTTAAGTGAGTCGATAAATCATCCACGCCTTCCCGCCAAGGATTTTGGGGGGTCCTGTGCCGAGACCATCTCTGAAAGACTTTGTCCTCTATAGGCTGACGCGATAAAGCATTTATCGCTTTCCCATCCTTCCTGCTTAGCCAAGGAAAAAAATATGCCATATCTAAAGCGGCTCTTGGATAACCTGTTTCTATCTTAATCGCAACAGAAACACACTTCGTACTGTAGCCATCAGGGACTGGGTAACAATTTATGATTACCCACTGCATCCCCCTATCAACAATAGTCTCCCACGGAAGCCCCAAGCTGCGTAAAAACAGTAAATCATCCTCTGGCAATTGGAACTGCCGTCTCATAACATCCCTCCTTCCGTTTGATCAAGAGGGATAGTCATGAATTTTTCTACACCCGGATCTGTAAAACATACTACCTGGTCATGGTTTACTTTAACCACTTTCCCGCCTCTAAACCGTTGGTTCAGTTGAAACCGCTCGGGAGGCAGCTTTCCAGCTATTTTAAGAATGTCTCTCCCAGTCATGCATTCTTCATTTACTTTGAGATTTTGCCGGTCCACCATAATAATATAGGTGTGGCCCTTTGGAACTTCTTTGCCCTCCTTGGCGTAGAGTTCGATGTTAATTTCTTCTCTCATTTTATATTTGTCCTCATGAGAGTATGTTGGTTAGAGGTTTGAAATCGCATAAAAAGTTTTTTTTTAATTTCCTTTGCGATTCTTGTTCACTTTTTAACATACTTAGATAAAGACGTTACTCAGTGGAATGGAGAACAAGAAATTAAGAGCGTTACTGGATGAGCAGGATTGGGGATATATAGCGAAGGCTTTAACTCTTCATGCTTTCTACAGATTTAAAGTGTGGAACCTTCCCATCGAAAAGGGGGTCAAAGGTTTTTCGCCGCAAGAAATTGCCCTGGAAGCTATTTCTTTAGTCTATGCAGAGGAATGGAAATGGGATCCGGAGAAATCCGACATTCTGACCTATCTAAAATTCCATGTGGTAAATGGCCTTGTTGCCAATCTAGCAAGAAGTAAAGAAGTGCTTCTTATGAGCAGTAGCTTGAATTATGAAAAACAGGGAGATTACGATATTGAAGATGAGCTTTCGGTCGAATTGTTTATTCACAGCGTGAAGAGCTCTTTAAAAGATGATAAACTGGGGCTTGATGTCCTGGAATGCCTGCTCAAAGGAATGGAAAGAAAAGACATTTGTGAGTATCTCAAAGTAGAGTTGAGAGATTATGACAACGCGGTAAGGCGTGTTAGATCTAAAGTTAGGAAAAGTGGCAATTAAAAGATAATCATGAATCTTATGAGAAAATCAAACAATCTGGACAACGTGCTCAAAGAGATTGAAAAGCTGACAATTAGTCCTGATGAGCTTGATGAGGAATTGGAAGAGCTTGGGTTCTCTCCCGGTTCCATAGTAAACGATGTTGAAGAGAAAATAAAGAACTTGAGAAAGCTTAGGGAACAGGGTGTAAATTCTGCTTCTCAAGAATTTGATCCTTTTATGATAGCAGCTGGCAGAGGAAAAAAAAAGCCAGATATCACCGCAGTTCCCGAACCACAGATGAAAAAAGATGAAGAAAAGTGATATTTAATGTATAATTTAGGCAAACAAGACTTTTTTATGTTCCTCAGTGGTTTTACTATTGGGGTTAGTCTACTTTCTTATCTTAAACTATACATTATGGCTAAGCAGCGAAAAAACGAACATGTTAATCCGGAGATTAAATATGTAACGGAAAGCGTGCTTAAAGAAGCGCTGGATAATCTAAATCAAAAGAATAGGGAAATTAGAGAGAGTTTTAGGATGGATCGGGAGACTTTTGCTTTTAGAGCCGGAAAATGATCATTTAACCCGTTCGATGGTCTCTTATAAAACCCTTCCTTACAACGAAGATAATCTAGCGGATTCCTTAAGTTCCAACATCTCGGCAGAGAACGTTATGGAACGGCCGCATTTTCACTATCTGCAAAGATATTTAAGCGATTCGGTGGGTGTCGGAGCGAAAACGATTCTAGTAGAGGAGGAATACGTATCTAAAGCTTATCTGACTGACTATTCAAACTATTATGCCACTTGCTTTCATCATCATGAAAGATATTGTAAGCGGGTTCATTTTTTTAATGTAAATCTCGATATCGAGAAATTTGAATCGGAGCTTTTGGACCTGGATTCTAAGGTTTTGAATGAAGCATACCTTGGGTACATTGTTGTAAAGCCACTTCCCGATAGTGTAATGGGCCCGACATTGCTTTGCACCTATGCAAAGAGGAAAGATTCCGCTAAACGATTTTTTCCTGCTTGCCGAACATACAAGGTGAATTTATTTGGTCGTGAGTTCTTAGTAGAGTCGCTGGCATACCAGGAGCAAGATACTGTTGTCAGCGCTTGTGCATCAGTCGCTGTATGGAGTTGTTTTCATAAAACATCTAAGTTGTTTAACACCAGTCTGCCGTCCCCAGGAGAGATCACAAAGCTTGCGGGGAACTTGTTTATCAACTATGGTAGAACCTATCCGAATCCCGGCTTAGATTTAACTCAGGTTTGCAGAGCGATAGATGCTGTTGGACTGGTATCAGAGGTTAGGTCTTCTGCGAAATTTGATGAAGATATCAATCTTGCTAAAAGGATAATTTATGGGTACCTGAAAGCCGGAATACCTATCCTACTCTTGACAAAATCTAATTCTGAAAATAGAGTTGGACATGCTGTCACAATTGTCGGATACTGTGAACCAAACCTGAATACTGCTACACCACCGATTCCCTCAATTTCTCTCTTAGCGGATAAAATCGATCGGTTTTACATACACGATGATCAAATAGGTCCGTTTGCAAGATATTCTTTTTCAGGAAACACGGCTTTAAGCACAACAACATGGAACGGCACCGAGGAAATTCAAACTTCTGCTTGGATACACGCTGCTATCATTCCGTTATACCCCAAGATACGGGTGAAATTCGAAGATGTCTTTGAAACAGTATCTCGTCTCGATCAGATATTCTTCGTAATTGACATGTTTAGATATGAAATGGAGTGGGACATTTTTCTCACAGAAAGTAATGTCTATAAGAGCGAGATTCTTGCATCCTCCTTAAAGTCGGAATCAAAAAAGAAGAAAATCATGTCTCATTATCCGCGCTATGTATGGGTAGCACGAGCTCAAGTGGGGGGAATATTTTTGTTTGACTTGGTTTTTGACTCCACTGACTTTCCGAGTAGTCGCTTTTGTTTAGATTTCATTTTATATGATCGCAGTATCACCACAATATTAGCAGGAGCCTTGCAGTCATATAAGGAATTAATTGTGAATGCAAAAGAGGGGCCACAACTAGGTGAATATGTGTTTAAAAAGATGTTAGAAGAATTTCAAATATGATTAAAAATTGGTCTGACGCAGTATGACGCCACAACCCCGTTGAAGTTTATTCTAACCAATTGATCAACAGACAGGAAGAAGTTTTTATCGAATATTTGCTCATTTCCAATAGATAGAAAGAGGTTTCCAGCATATCGAAGAACCGTTTCCTACGCATCGACGGAAACTTCCAACGGATAGCCGAAGACTTCCGACACCTGGCTACTAATTTCCACCAGATCGACGGAAGTTTCCGGTGCATCGAAGGAAGAAGCCAGCAGTCAGCTAGAAATTTCCAACGGTTAGACGGGAGATTACAATGGACAGAAGAAAAATTCCAACGGATAGCCGAAGACTTCCAGTGCGTGGAAGGAAGATGCCGATAGTCAGCTGAAAATTTCCAACGGTTAAACGAAAGATTCCAATGGATAGCTGCTAACTCCCGACTTTGACCCGCCGCCGCTGCGGATCCAGCGTGAGGGATAGAAGCGGAAAGCCCACAGTCCCGAAGGGCGAGGACTTGGAGCGGATAGCCCGGCCCTCGTGGCCCCACCGCAAATTTCATTTTTTCGGAGACAACAGTTCGTGGGGCCACGGGGGACACGCCCTGATTCGGAGCAAACAATCTTTGGGTGAATGCATTGTTTACCTGCGATCGGGGCAAGCCCCAAAACCACCTCCCTCACATCACCGTTACCGCCTAAAGCATCCATCAGTGCCATCGCAATGGCAGTTCTACCGGCCTTGCTGGGGCCATCAGCTACTTCACAAAATCCACCCGATCCTTTTCCTACTCTTAAGGCTTTACATATATTGGGTTCATCTTTTAGTATAACCGTCGTGCATCCTCCAAAAACTGACCTCAGTGCACTCAACCCCTTGCAGCAGGAAGCTGTGCTAAGTACCCACCCCCGGCTGCTGGTGCTGGCAGGCGCCGGATCGGGTAAAACGAAAACACTGCTCCAGAAGCTGATTTACCTAATAGAGGAAAAAGGGGTGAGCCCGCACCACATACTGGCCGTTACCTTTACAAAAAACGCCGCCAACGAGATGATCGACCGATTGATCGTTTCCGCCGATGCCAGTGGCCGGTACGAACAACTGCTGCTCGACAAACATATAAGCAAAATAAGCAAAGACCGGGAGCGCCTTGCTCAGGTGAAAAAGTTTAAATGGATTGAGGCACTTACTGTCAAAACCTTTCATAGTTTCTGCTATCAGGCACTACGCACCGACGGCGTCAATCAGTTCGACAATAAATTCCGCATCATAGGCGACACCAAACAGGAGGGAGAGGAGCTTTCCAGTTTTCAGGCTCCGGAAACTGTTTTCGAGGTGTTTCACAAGCTGTTGATCGAGACCTGCTCGGACACACAATACCTCCTCGATCTGAAAAGGTATATTCTGGATTACTTTGTAGACCGCATTCACCTGGGCGACAAATACAAATCGCCTGCACCCAGAGATGGCAAATGGTTTACTACCCTCAACGGCACCCGGGTCCGCTCGAAATCGGAGCAATCTATTGCCGACTGGCTTTATCGCCACAGCATCAGGTTTGAATACGAGCCCCTGCTCAACATCAAAGATTTTTCTTTCCGGCCCGATTTCTTTATTCCTGAAGCCAACCTGTACATAGAGCATGTGAGCGAGGTTAGCCATCCAATGCGAGACAAAGAAGAGCAGTTTGAAAAGGGCGGCTTTCACTTTGTGAAGACGTTTGAAAGTATGACGCGGGACTCAGCGTATTTCAACCATGTATTGGACAACGTGGTGCGGAACCGGCTTCCCTCCAATTATCATGCAGCGGCAGCGCTAACCTATAAGGAAGAGTTTGCGGGCTACCACGAAGACGTGAAAGATTTCGTAAAGCAGGTGATGCGCATTACCGACATGATAAAAGTTGAAAACCTCGACCCACAGGAGGTATACGTACGTTCTCAGCGCGATCAGCATGAACGCATCCGTGGTTTTTACAGGCTTGCCATTCCCCTTATTGTTAAGTACAAAGCATACTGCGTCAACAAATCGTTCCTGGATTTCAACGACCTTATCTCTACCTGTATCGATCTCTTTAAAAGCCAGCCCGACATTTCCAATAAGTATAAAAGCAGGTACCAGTACATCCTGGTGGATGAGTTTCAGGATGTGAACAACCTGCAGGTGGAACTGATTAAACTGTTGCTGAAACACGATACGCAGCTCTTTTGCGTGGGTGATGATTGGCAAAGCATCTATGGTTTCAGGGGCTCCAATGTTAGTTACATTGTAGAGTTTGAAAAGCACTTTTCTCCCTCCACCACTATTAAACTAAACCTCAATTACCGGAGTACGCAGCACATAGTGGAAGCAAGCAACGAGGTAATCAAACACAACAAATTTAAAATAGAGAAGGAGATTCTGGCCTCGAAGCGCTCGGAACATAAAATCGTGGTATGCACGGGCAGTAGCGAGGAAGAGAATGTGGAGTTTTGCCTGTCAAAAGTGAGGGAACTGCTGGAAGATGGCGTTGCCAACGATGAGATTTTGTTTTTGTACCGTCGCAGTAAGATGTTCTGGCCATACCAGAAACGACTAAAGGATGAGGGCCTGTGGGTGCAGGGAAAAACCATTCATGCAGCCAAAGGTCTGGAAGCCCCGGTTGTATTCATAGTGGGCATGACGGAAGGACCGGGTGGTTTTCCCGACGTGTGGCTGGAGGACCGTATTTTCCAGGTGGTGAAGAAAGCCAATCACGATGCGTTGTTCGAAGAGGAGCGGAGGCTGTTCTACGTGGCGGTGACGAGAGCAAAGGAAAAGCTGTTTTTGATAACAGAACGTGGGAGTGAATCGAGTTTCATCAAAGAAATTCCATCGGTTTATACTGTGCAAGCCAGTAATATGATGAAGCCTGTGGTGGCGGAAATTCCGATATGCAAAAATTGCTTTAGCCAGCTGGAGAAACTCTACACATGGTGCCCTTATTGCGGTAAGAAAGTTGATGAATGAGGTTCGGAAAACTGTAAGGTTTCGAAACTATTTAGGACACGGGTCAGATAGGAGTAGGTTTTCCAGTGATAGGAAAAGACTTTCCGGCGATAGGAGCAGGTTTTCCAATGATAGGAGCAGACTTTTCATGGCTAGACGCTCCCTTACCGACGTTAGAAGCTCATTTTCCAAGGTCAGCCGCTCATTTTCCGAGGCCAGAAACTAATTTTCCAAGGTTAGACGCTCGTTTTCCGAGGCCAGAAACTAATTTTCCAAGGTTAGACGCTCGTTTTCCGAGGCCAGAAACTAATTTTCTAAGGTCAGACATTCATTTGCCAAGGATAGACGCCCATTTTCCACCGATAGAAGTTCGTTTGTCAATGATAGGACCTCATTTTCCATAGATAGGAGTTCCCTCTCCGGTGATAGGAGCTGACTTTCCAGTGATAGGAGGAGACTTTCCGGTGATAGGAGCAGGTTTTCCGGTGATAGGTGCTGACCTTCCGGTGATAGGAGTAGACTTTCCGGTGATAGGAGTAGACTTTCCGGTGATAGGAGCAGGTTTTCCGGTGATAGGAGTAGGTTTTGCGGTAATAGGAGCTGGTTTTGCGGTGATACACAGAGGGGGGTCGGCACCCCCTGGGGGGTATCACACCCCCCTTTCCCCGCCGACGGGGATAGCTGAGACTCCGGCGGCAGCTTTTCCGGTAGCAGGGTCTCCGGTTGAGAAGGATATCGGTTCCGGAGCGTCTCCGACCGGGTCTCCCCCTCAAGAGGGGGTTTGGGGGGAGGTTGCTGGAGGAAACTGCGGAATCCCGGCTTTACTGCTTGGCAAAACAACCACCCGTTCCACGCGGCCCTTCCCCCCGTTCCAAGTCGGCGCCAGCGGGGGATAGCTGACACTCCATCGGCAGCTGTCTATAGTAGCTTTTCCGGTAGCGGAATCTCCGGTTGAAACGGATATCAGTTCCGAAGCGTCTCCCCCTCGTGGAGGGGGACCGTCGTGGAGCAGCGGGGGGAGGTGGCTAGCGGCAACGGCTAAGTCCCGGTTTTACTGCTTGGCCAAACAACCACCCCCTTTTTTCCCCGTTCCACGTCGGCGCCAGCGGGGGATAGCTAAGGCCGCAACTACAGCTGTCTATAGCAGCTTTTCCGGTAGCCGAAGTTCCGGTTGAGCAGGATATCAGTTCCGAAGCGTCTCCCCCTCGTGGAGGGGGACGGGGGGAGGTCGCTGGAGGAAACTGCGGAATCCCGGCTTTACTGCTTGGCCAAACAACCACCCCCTTTTTCCCCCGTTCCACGTCGGCGCCAGCGGGGGATAGCTGACACTCCCTCGGCAGCTGTCTGTAGCAGCTTTCCGATAGCCGGATCTCAACTTGCAACGGATACTCGTTTCGGAGCCTCTCCCCCTCGCGGAGTGGGACCGTCGTGGAGCAGCGGGGGGAGGTGGCTGGAGGTTTTCCGGAAACAATTACCTTCAAAAAAATATCAAAATTCCTATTTTGTCCAATCATCAACCAACGCATAAAAAGTGGAAGCTGGAAAAGATAATCTCTTTGCTTATAACAAGGCGCTGAAGCCAAATGCCAGACGCCTGAGAAACAAAGCGACCAAATCGGAGGCATGCCTCTGGAAATATGTACTTCGGGCAAGAATGATGAAGGGTTATCAGTTCCGCAGGCAGCGGCCAGTGCTAAATTACATAGCTGACTTCATGTGCAAAGAGCTCAAGTTAATAATAGAATTAGACGGCCTGACACACACATGGGAAGAGACGGCGATAAAGGACGCAAGGAAACAAGAGGATTTGGAGGAGGCGGGGTTTACGGTGCTGCGATTTGAGGATGAGGCTGTGCTAAAGCATATTAATGAGGTAAAGGTGAAAATAGAGGAAGAAATTGAGCGGATTGAAAAAAGCTGTGGGTAAGTGCAGGGTTTAGTGGATAGTCAAACAACCACCCCCTTATTCCCCCGCCGGCGGGGGACAGCTGAGACTCCATCGGCAGCTCTTTTCCGCAGCTTTTTCTGTCACGATATCTCCACTTAAACGGGTGCTTGTTTCGGAGACTCTCCCCCTCATGGAGCCGACGTGGAACGGGCCGTCGTGGAACAGGGATGGGGGGAGGTGGCCCGCGGCTTCAGCTAAACCTAGGCTTTACTGCTTGGTCAAACAACTACCCCCTTGCTCCCCCGCCGGCGGGGGATAGTGAAGGCCGCGGCAGCGGCTGTCTGTGGCAGCTTTTCCGATAGCCGGAGCTCCGGTTGAACTGGATATCCATTTCGGAGCCTCTCCCCCTTTGGAGGGGGACGGGGGGAGGTGGCTGGCGGCAACAGCTAAATTCAGGCTATGCAGCTATACTCTAACAACCACCCCCTGCGCCCCCGCCGGCGGGGGATAGCTAAGGCCGCGGCAGCAGCTGTTTGTAGCAGCTCTTCCGGTAGCCGGAGCCCCGGTTAAAACGGATATCAATTCCGGAGCGTCTCCCCCTCGTGGAGGGGGTTTGGGGGGAGGTTGCTGGAGACAGCAGCTAAGTCCCGGCTTTAATGCCATCACCAAACGACCACCCCCTTACTCCCCCGTTCCACGTCGGCGCCAGCGGGGCCGACGTGGAACGGATAGCTGACACTCCATCGGCAGCTGTCTGTAGCGACTTTTTCGGTAAAGGAATCTCCGGTTGAGAAGGATATCAGTTCCGAAGCGTCTCCCCCTCGCGGAGGGGGTTTGGGGGGAGGTTGCTGGAGGCAGCGGCTGAATCCCGGCTTTAGTGCTTGGCCAAACAACCACCCCCTGCCCCCGCCAGCGGGGGATAGCTAAGGCCGCAGCGGCAGCTGTTTGTAGTAGCTTTTCTAGTAGCCGGAGCTCCGGTTGAAACGGGATGCATATTCCGAACCATCTCACCCACCGGAACAACCTCTGCCCAGCAGACACTGCACGGCGGCACTAATGTGCAGCAACTAACCGCTGCAGATAACCCCTGCCCAGCTCACTGAAGGGGATTATTTCGGAGGGGCTGTAGGGGTCCACATCAGTTTTGAGCTTCTCCAGGATTTTGATGGCCGAGGGGTTCATTTTTTCAATATCGAATTCGTTTTTGATGAGCGTGAACAAAAACCCCCGCCACCACTCCAGCCGCCTGGCCTCCACGTGGTTGATGGTGCGGTATTTTTTAAAGCTGCCGTCTATTTCCGAAAACAGTATAGTGGCATCTACGGTGTTGTGCACCGCCAGCAGGCACGAAAACTCCAGTATGCCAAGCAGCACCGCCAGCGAGGGGCCTCCTGCCAGCTGCCCGACGGCCGCCCGCATGGCTTTAAAGTCGAGCTGACAATCGCACACTTGCGGGGCTGCCACAAAGCGCAAATACCCCCGAAGTATCTTCCATCTGAGTGCACCCAGCGAGGACTCCCTGCCGCCCGCCTTTTGCAGCGCTTCTGCCGCAGTGCTTTCGGCTTCCTGGTACCGTTTCTCACGCAGGGCAAGTATAAAGGCTGTTTCCGAAAACGACACCTCGCCCAGGGGATTTGCCGGGTAGCGTGGGCTGCCCGGTTGCGCCAGCTGAAACCCCCTTTTGTAGTCCTTCAGCTTGAGGCAGGCGTAGGCCATAAAGTGGCTGTTAACGGCATGCAGCGGTTGCAGTGAGGTTTGGGAGTTGGCCTTCAGCTGCTCGCCAAAGCTAATAATGGCGGGGTAGTCGAACCGGTAGAGGTGGTAGCAGATGGTAAGGTGGTAGAGCCATTCCAGCACCTTTTCCGACCCCGATTTACCCCACAGGTCGTTCAGCTTTTGCAGTACACGGGGGGTATCTTCAAGATGCAGCTTTCGCGAGTGCAGCGATTTGTTCAGCAGGAAATAATGGTCTTCAAAAACAAGCCGCGCTTCTTCCTCAATTTTCAGCGAGCCTGCCCTTCGCGAAACGAAGGGAGGGGGCTGAAGAATTGAAAAAATGTTTTGAACCATATTATAAATGCATTAGCTGTTTTCTCCACGCGGAGTCGCTCTGCTGTTTCTACAAAAAAGGCTGCATGTGCAGCCCTTTTTGGATGTACTTTATGTCATTGGTGCGAACATGTTTTTAAAAACCGTACTTCAAACCAATGCTCATTGCCATGCCCGGGCTCAGCCTTGAGAAATACTGGTTCTCAGCCCTGAAGCCGGTGTAAACTTCTTCACGCACGTCGTTGAGAATGTTGGAAACATTAAAGCTTACTGAAGACCTTTGGTCCGGCCCGAACGACTTGTTGAGGTTGAAGTTTAAGCTATGGAACGATTGGGCAAAAACGTCGGGGAACAATCCCGCACCAACTATCGCCAGTGTAGGGCCTTTTACGTTGTAAAACAGGCCGGCATCCAAACCCAGCTCCGGATCTTCGTAGGCCAGGCCTCCATTCACAATGTAGGGCGCCTGACCGGCCATTTGCCGCGTTCTTTCTATCGTTTGCCCTTCCTTCTCATAAGTTTTTCTCGAATTGTATTCACGGTCGGTCAAGTCTATTCTCGACCTAACCAGCGTGAAGTTGCCACTGAGGCTAAACCGCTCCAAAGCAGGTGCCATAAAGTCAAGGCTTTTTCTCACTTCAAGTTCGGCACCCACCAGTCTGCCGTCGCCCACGTTGCGGGGCTGGTATTCGGTGGTTGTTTGCTGCTCGGGTATCCGCACCAGCTCGATGGGGTTGTCGAATGTTTTGTAGAATGCGCTCACCGAAATCAGCTGGCCTGCCCGCATAAACATTTCCCACCGCAGGTCGAGGTTGTCGATCCGGGTTTCGGTTAGCTTGCCGTCCCAGTCGGAGTATTTGAACAAGCCGCCATTGAAATACCTGTTGGTAATGGGGTCCAGAATCTGCGCAAACGAAAGCTCCTTGAACGACGGCCTGGCGATGGTTCTGGAATAGGAGAACCGCAGGTTTTGCTGGTCCGACAGCGCATAGATGAGGTTAGCTGAAGGGAACAGGTCGAAGGAGTCGAGCACTTTTTCGTTGTCGAGGCTATTGCCGTTGCCTGAGTTGGCATGCTCCACGTCGCGGCCTGTGTGCCTTTGCACGTAGTTCTCTCCCCTGAGGCCTACTACCGCCTTCAGCTGCGAGAAGGGCGCAAACTCGTTGGAAACATATATGCCCGTGTTGTTCACATTAGAATTGTAGGCGTTGGGGTTGGGCGTGTTATTGCCAGAGTTATAATACAGCGTGCCGTTGGGATACAGGTTTTCGTCGGTCAGCACTTCGTTGGCGTTGCCTGTAAAGTTGGGCTGGCGACCGAAAAACTGCAGGTTGTAGCTTAGTATTTCGTAGTCGCGCTGCTTGTATACGTGGCTGGCACCAAACTTCAGCTTTGCGGGCTCGCCCAGCAGCGTGTAGTCTTTGGTAAGGTCTACTTTGCCCACCATGTTTACCTCGTCGAGGTAACGCCATATTCTGCTGGGGTTTCCACCGGCACCGGCCACAAACGAGGTATCAACGGCGGTGAGTGTGAAGGCGGTTTTGCGCACGTCGGGGTCGGTAATGCTGGAGAAAGTGGGCGACAGCCTCCAGTCAATTTTCCAGGAGCCGTTGTTGCTGTAGTGCTCGCCATTGAGGAGCACGTTGGTAAGGCCACGCTGGCTGTAGTCGAGGTTGTCGGAAGAGGCATAGTAGCCCGACTGCCCTGTGGCTTCGCCGTCGTTGTCGATAAAAAACTGGCCGGCTCTGCTCTCACCGTTCTGGAGGTGCATAACTGTTAACTTGAGCTTCGAGCGGCTTGTTTTGAGGGCTAGGCCACCGAGGCCACCAAGGAAGGCGTTTTGTTCGCCGATAACACCGTTTTGTATGGTTGCGTAGCGAAGCTCATAAGCGGTAGGGTCTATCATCCGCTGGTACTCGCCGTACAGCACGTCGTCGTAATACCGGGTTTCGTTTTTGTAGGAGGCTGAAAGTATGTAGCCCAGCTTTCTGTCGCCGCTTAGCGCGATCTGGTCGGCAAGAGAGGCGCCGAAATTGTAGTCCATAAAGCTCGTTTGCTTTTTAGCACCAAGCGCGGGGTTAAATTTCCTCAGGAACGACTTTACCTCTTCCTCCGAGTCGCCACTTACGGGCGACGGTATTGTTTCCCTTTTTGCTTCTTCAGGCAGGCTTCGGGCGCCGTTGTCGTAGCCGAGAAAATCGGTACTTCCGCCGGGCGAAGCAATGTAGTCGCTATTGAAGTGCATGGAGGGGTTGTAACCGAAACTGGCCGACACATTGAAAATTCTCTCGTCTGGGAAGTCTTTTGTTTCAACATTTACCACCCCGCCGGTAAAGTCGGCCGGCAGCTCGGCTACCGACGATTTCATCACCACCATGTTGTCGATAAGGTTGGTGGGAAAAATATCCATTTGCAGGCTGTTCCTGTCGGGGTCGAGGCCTGGTATATCTACATTGTTGAGGGTTGTTTTGGTGTAGCGGTCGCCCAATCCTCTCACGTATACGTATTTGCCGCCTTCCACCGAAACGCCCGTTACCCGCTTCACGGCATCGCTGGCATCAGAATCACCAATCTTTTTGAAGTTAGCGGCCGAAATACCGTCCATCAGGTTTGGCGACTTCTTTTTCATGGTCAGCAGGGCGGTTTCGGATGTGCGTATCACCTCCGCCGTTACCACCACCTCGTTTAGTTCGGCTATGGCTTCGCGCAGCCTTATGCCTTCCAGCACTGCCACGCCGCCTTCTTCCACCACCACGCCGGTAATGGTAAGCGTTTCGTACGACACAAAGGAAGCCTGTACGTCGTAAGTGCCCGGAGCCAGCTTGATTTCGAACTTTCCGTCGAAGTCGGTCACTGCGCCGGTGGTGGTGCCTTTTACTACCACGGTTACGCCGAGGAGCGACTCACCATTTGCGTTGTCGATTACCTGACCACGGATGATACCCGTTTGTGAAAAGGCCGGGAAAGAAAATAGCAGGAAAATGAAAAAAGAAGAAAGTTGTGTTTTAAACATCATCTTATCAATCAATAATTAATGGTGCAAAGGTACGCAGGGGCCATGCCTCGGGTGGTTACGCAGGTGTTATGAATAGTAAACCTGGTGTTAAGTGTTTGAGGGAAATATTAAGCCATTGTTAAGCTGGTTTCGGGATTTTAATGAGCCTGGGCTACAATTTCCTTTACTAAACCTCCAGGCCTGGGCATAGGGTAAGTCTGTCGGGCGCCGTCGCTCAAACCGCTAAGGCTGCTATACCAGCGGGGTTTGGTAAAGGTTGGAAGAGACAATACCGAATCCCGATACCTTTACCAAACCTTCAAGCCCGTAAGAGTGTGCGGTTTCCAGCCTGAGCAGGTAACGCCCGATGCCTTCAATACCCCAGCAAGGTTTAGTAAAAGTGGGGGTCAAAAAGCAAAAAAACCCGCAGGATACTTCCTGCAGGTTTCCATTCAATTGATTGATAAAATTCGTTTAGAACGCCCCGGCTTGGCTAGCCCAGGTCCATCCGAAGACGGACGTATCGGCACCAACACCTGCAGAAGCTGTGCTTGCGGCCGTTACTCCGGCTGGCACTGCGCCATTCACATAGTTTACAAGTGCAGCAGCGTCCACATTCAGTTCAATGGCTGTGAAAGTAACGCCAGCGGCTGTTACCCTGTTAATCTTCTGACCGGTTTGTATACCAGTGAAAAACAGGTTTTTAAGGTCTACAATCGAGTTGTCGTCCACATTGATGAGGTCTTCCGTTACCCGGCCCTCTGCAGATGCAATAATGGTTCCGTTCTGGATTACGTGTCCGGCTGAGTAGGTTCCCTCAGGACCGTCCAGTTCGAATGCATGTCCCTTAGCAGCAATCACCACAAAGTTGTCGAGCGTGCCAGACCACGACTGGTCTGTATCGATACCGTCGTCATCTGAGTTCCATACCACCACGTTTTTCACATTAACGGTGCCACCAAACCATTCGATCCCGTCATCAAGGTTCGACACTACTTCGATGTTCTCTATCACGGTACCGGAACCAACCGCTCCCAGCGTTAATCCGTTGATCTCGTTGCCTGCACCAATTTCGGTGCCGCCATGCCTGATAGAAATATACTTCAGCACACCAGAGTTGTCTTCGTCGTCAGTACCTCCATAAAGTCCGTTGGTGTCGCTGGTAGGAATACCCTCAATTTGCACTTCGGCAGCAGAAGCAGAGATTCTCGCCTTTCCGAGTACAATCAAACCACCCCATTGTGCATTTGTCTCCGAACTTAGGTTAGGACTTCCAAAGTTGCCTGCCGCCACATCCTCCGGTGAAAGTTCATCGTTAACAGCTGTAAAGATGATAGGCAGTTCAGCAGTGCCTTCTGCCATCAGTTTGCCGCCTCTGGCAATAATAAGGGCAGTAGAGTTAGCTCCAGCACCTGTTTGTCCTTTTACAATCGTACCAGGCTCAATTGTAAGCGTAACGCCGTCAACCACGGCAATTCTTCCGCCAAGGATGTACACGTTTCCTGCCCTCCAGGTGGTGTTGGCGGTAATGTTGGCGGTAACGGTAATCTCGTTGCTCACATTAAGCAACGCAGTAGCGTTCGACGACTGGTCGCTGTTGTCTGTTACCGTAAGCGTTACTGAAGCTGCTCCGTCTTCATCGCCTGCGGTAAAGGTTACCACCACATCGCCGGTAGTGGCACCAGCTTCAGGGCTTGTGGTAACAGTTGCTTCTCCGCCGGTAGCAGTGGCGGTAGCAGCTTTAAATCCGCCGGGAACCTCCACAGAGAAAGTGAGTGTGGCTTCAGCACCTGCCTCCACACCTGTAGTGCCGGAAGGAGCTGTAACTGTAGGTTCGTCTACGTTGGCGCTGTCGTCGTCGCCGCATGAAACGGCAAACACCAATATGCCCGCCATAAAAAGTAGTGATAAGAGTTTCTTCATGATTTAGATTTGTTTGTTTTCAAAATCTTTGCGCCACAAAGTTCACTACTCAATGTTAAGCGGGAGGAAAAGGGGTGTTATGGTATGGTTAACCCGCCGGGCAAACAGGTTAAGGTTTTGTAAAGGTTGTTACGGGACTGTTAACGGGGCGGGTTTACGGCAATTATCCGGTTAAAGCAGTTGAGAGCCCCAGCAAGAGCAGCTGGCTGCGAAAAAGCAAAAGTACCCGCCAGTTCAGTTACCGGCGAACACCAGACGCTGAAGAAAGGAGCTTGATTGAAGATTGCACAGCCGCAGCACGGCCGATTACCAGTTAGCAATCTACCTCCCTATCGCCACCTTGTTCAGCAGCTCTTTCACAATCTGCTGGGTGGTAATGCCGTCGGCTTCGGCTTCGTAGTTGAGCAAAATGCGGTGGTTAAGCACGTCGGCAGCCACCTCTTTAATGTCTTCGGGCAGCACGTAGTCACGCTCGTCGAAGAAGGCAACGGCCTTGGCTGCAAGGTTGAGGTTAATGGATGCCCTTGGCGAAGCACCGAACTGGATGTAGCCGGCATACTCCTTCAAGCCGCTTTCGGCTGCTGTGCGGGTGGCAAACACCAGCTCTATAATGTATTTCTCCAGCGACTCCGAGATCGTCACCTGGTTAATCTCATTTCTTATGTCGAAGATATCCTGCTTGGTGAGTACGGTATTCACTTTGGAATCGAACCGCATGTTCGACATCCTGCGCATTATTTCCAGCTCTTCGTTTTTGGAGGGGTAGTCGATGTGCACCTTCAGCATAAAGCGGTCGACCTGTGCTTCGGGCAGCGGGTAGGTTCCCTCCTGCTCCACAGGGTTTTGTGTGGCCAGCACCAGGAAGGGCCTGTCGAGCTGGAAGGTGGTTTCGCCTATGGTTACCTGCTTTTCCTGCATGGCCTCAAGCAGCGCCGATTGGACCTTGGCCGGCGATCGGTTTACCTCATCGGCGAGTATCACGTTGGCAAAAATAGGCCCTTTCTTTACCTCAAAAGCTGCCTTTTGCTGGTTGTAGATCATGGTACCCACGAGGTCGGCCGGAAGAAGGTCGGGCGTAAACTGGATACGTTTGAAGTCGAGACGGAGCACGTTGGCCAGCGTATTTACGGTGAGGGTTTTGGCCAGACCGGGCACGCCCTCCAGCAGTATATGCCCGTTGGTAAACAAGCCGATCAGCAGCCGGTTGATCATATACTCCTGGCCTACCACTACTTTTCCTACCTCGCTAAATACCTGCTTTATTTTATCCTGGTGCTCTTTCTTAAGATCTGTTGTCGACGTTTCCATTATATTTTCCTGACCATTTATCGGTTTGCATCAAAAATAAAGGGCCTAAGTTACCTTAACCTGACCTACATTCACAAACATCACTAACGTGGAAGTGTTAATTAATGTTAAATGACTTCACGGCGTGGCTGCGCCAAACCGGCTCTCTCCCGGCAAATGGCCAACCACCTCGTAGCTAACGACGTTGCAACACATCTTATTTGCGAACTATCCATACGCTGTCGCCGCCTGAATGCGTTTGGCTGAAAGCCAGGCGGGCTTACTACCCCCTGCGTCGTGCGCCAAAAGCCCGACCCGTCTGCTCACTTGTTGTTCACTATTTTTAGTTGAAAGGGTATCGGCAAAGGCCTATCTTCGCCGTAGATTTGACACACAATGACGTTCGAAGATTTTTCTGTCTCTCTTGAAAGCGATACTCCGCCACAGGGCATTAGCCCCGAACTGCGGGGGCTGTGGTGGGACGGCAAGGGCAACTGGCACAAATCGCATGAAACCGTGCAGGACCTGGCAAGCAAAGAGGCGGCCTGGGTGCATGCCTACCTTCACCGCAAGGAGGGCGATATATGGAATGCCGACTACTGGTACAGCCGGGCAGGCAAAGTGCGGCCAAAAGTGAGCCTGGAAGAGGAGTGGGCGGCTATGGTGAAGGCGCTTTTGTTTTAACTTTTTTAAACTTATGAGCTTATCTATTCAGCAAGTTACACTGGCCGAGGCCGACAGCCTTCTGCAGCTGGCAGAATCAACCTTCCGGGCAGGATTTGAGCATCTCAACGACCCCGTGCATTTTGAAGCCTACATGAGCCGGGCCTTTAACCCCGAAAAGATAAGGCAGGAATTAACCACCGATGGCTCCGAATTCTACTTTGGCAAACTGGGACCAGACGTTGTTGGCTACATCAAGCTAAACTGGGGAGAAGCGCAGTCGGACATCAAAACTGAGCCCGGCATTGAGCTGGAGCGCATTTATGTGAAGCCGGAGTTTCAGGGCAGAAAAATTGGCCAATACCTGCTCGATCAATCCATTGCTATTGCGAAAACCCGGCGGTTCCCATACCTGTGGTTAGGTGTGTGGGAAAAGAATGAAGGCGCACGCCGGTTCTACGAGCGGAATGGCTTCCGGCTATTCAGCAGCCATACCTTTATGCTGGGCGATGATGCACAAACGGATTTGCTGATGAAGGTGGAGCTTTCCTAAACTTTGAAAGTTTGGTTTGGTAAGTAGCGAGACGCTACAGGAAGCTCCCCACAAGCGGGACGCTTGCGGGAGGAGGGCCTGTCCACAAGTGTCCCATCGGGTATCCTACCGGGCATCCTACCGGGCGGGATTGGGAGTGCTGGAGGGCCTGACTGCGGTTGGTTGCAATGCTCGTGTGCCGTGCGGGAGATATGAAAAGGAAATCTGAAAAGTAGCGGACGCTACAGGAGAATACCCACAAGCGAGACGCTTGCGGGATATCGCTCGACATTGCATACCACCTATAATTCAACACTGATATTCAATCTACCACCCAATCCCGTTTCAATGATCCTGCGCAAGGTAGAGACTCGGATATCACTCGATGCACGTTCGATTTTTGATATGTAGGTGCGTTTTACGTTGAGCTTTTCTGCCAACTGTTGCTGTGTTAAGTGGGCCTTTTTTCGCGACTCTTTAACCAACTCGGCAACCATATAGGCCTCAGCTTTTTGCTCAAACTCAGAGCGTTCGGGGCTTCCTTTTTCGCCATACTTCTTATCAAACAGCTCGTTAATTGTTTTTGGATACTTTGTCATCGTAATACGCATTTCTTAGTTTCTTTGCCTGCTCAATTTCCTTTCGCGGTGTCTTCTGCGTTTTCTTTTGAAAACCATCCAGCAGGATCACCAGCTTATTATCATCAAAAAAGGAGAAGATTCGATAAATATTGCCGCCAACCTCAACTCTTATTTCATAGATTCCATCTTCAAGGTGTTTAAAAAATTTACCTGGGATTCGTGCAGCAGATATCACTATTTGCAACACATAATCTATTTTATCCTTTACGCTTTGCTTCAAGGGGTCATAAAAATCCCAGAAATAATTTTTGTATGGTTCAAGGATCCTCATAAGCTAAACCACAAAAGTAACTAATTAGTTTCTTTTTGTCTAGTGTGAGGAGCGGAACTGTTGTGGCTCGTTATTCAGTAGCCACACGTTTATGCCGGGAAACGTTTGCCGGGAAACAATCCGCATACGGACCTGCTGATGAAGGTGGCGCTTTCTTAAGCTTTGAAAGTTTAGTAAAGCAAGTGTTACTCCTTTGGGATTCCGGTAAGTAGCGGACGCTACAGAAGCCTGTCCACAAGTGTCCTACCGGGTATCCTACCGGGTATCCTACCGGGTATCCTACCGGGCGGGATTGGGAGTGCGGGAGGGCCTGACTGCGGTTGGTTGCAATGCTCGTGGCCCGTGCGGGAGATATGAAAAGGAAATCTGAAAAGTAGCGGACGCTACAGGAGAATACCCACAAGCGAGACGCTTGCGGGATATAAGGCATAGCCGTCAGTTTAACGTGGTAAGCATCTGATTGTCAGTAATAAACAAG
>CBFGTI010000066.1:0-29275 GCA_965651695.1 uncultured Imperialibacter sp.
GACTCCCAACACCAAAGCTTCTCTTCTATTACCCATCTTCTTCCTTTTTCCGGTAAAGACTAGGACATTAAACGATTGCTGATTATTATTGTCTCAAATTGAGACAATAACAGATACTTAATTTCTACCTATGAAAAAAATAGCCTTTTTAGTAGCAGGGCTATGTTTACTGAGTTTATCGATGATAGCACAAGGTAACAATAGCTTCCCTGTACAAGTAAAAATTGAAAATGGGGTAATTGAAGGCAATTACGACACCAAATCCGGCCTTCAGGTGTACCTCGGCGTGCCATTTGCCAAACCCCCGGTGGGCGACTTACGATGGAAAGCGCCGCAGCCTCTTGACAATTGGCAGGGCGTGAAAGAAACCAAGAAATTCGGACCGAGGCCTGTGCAGGGAATTGTGTTTGGCGACATGAAATCCCGCTCGGACGGGCTCAGCGAAGACTGCCTTTACCTGAATGTATGGACACCCGCCAAAAGAAACACCACGGGGCTCCCGGTGCTGGTGTACTTCTATGGAGGCGGCTTTGTGGCCGGCGATGGCTCCGAACCAAGGTACGATGGCGCAGCCATGGCAAAAAAGGGAATTGTGGTTGTAACGGTGAATTACCGCCTCGGGCTGTTTGGCTTTTTTGCACATCCTGAGCTAAGCGCCGAAGCTCCTTACAAGGCGTCGGGCAACTACGGACTCCTCGACCAGCATGCCGGCCTCAAGTGGGTGCAGAAAAACATTGCTGCGTTCGGTGGCGACCCAAAGAAAGTAACCATTGCCGGTGAGTCGGCCGGTTCCATTTCAGTAAGCGCTCAAATGGCCTCTCCCCTTTCTAAAAACCTGATCGCCGGCGCAATAGGAGAAAGCGGCGCTGGTATTAATCCTACACTGGCACCGGTACCACTGGCCGAAGCCGAAAAAGTGGGAAAGGAGTTTGCTGAAAAGGCTGGGTACACATCGTTGGCACAATTGCGTAAAGCCAGTACACTTGAGTTGTTTGAAGTTTACCAGGAGTCGCGCCGTTTTGGATTTCCAACCGTAATAGACGGCTACTTTTATACCAAGACTATCCCTGAAACATTCAAGGCCAAAGAACAGGCGATGGTGCCGCTACTGCTGGGGTGGAATTCGGCCGAGATACCCGGCATGGCCTTTATGCAGGGGCAACCTTACACCGAAGATAGCTATCTGAAAAAAGTGAAAGAGGCATACCCTGAAAACCACCAGGAGGTGCTGAAGCTGTACCCCTCCGGTAGCGAAAAGCAAATCGAGCTCTCGGCCACTGCGCTGGCATCGGACCGTTTTATTGCCTACAGTACATGGAAGTGGTTTGACCTGCACAGAAAAAATAGTTCGCAGCCGGTGTACCGCTACCTGTACAGCAAATTAAGGCCTCCGCTCAGAGACCAATCGCTGGCACCGGGCCTGGCTGGCGGCACGGTAAAAGCCGGCGACAACGCCCCCAAAATGCCTGAACCGGTGGGAGCGCCGCATGCCTGCGAAATAGAATACTGCATGGGCAATCTCGACCTGGTAGACGACTACGCATGGACTGCCGACGACTACAAAGTATCGGAAACAATGCTGAGCTATTTCGCCAATTTCATCATAAGCGGAAATCCAAATGGTGAAAACCTGCCTCAGTGGCCGGCGGCAGAAGCCACTGACACCACTCCGCCCGTAATGGTGATTGACGTGGAGTCGAAGGCGGTAGACGCAAAGGACGACGCAAGGTATTCGTTTCTTGATAAAGCATATAAGAATAATTAGAGTCTGTAGTTAAGTGGATTGCATCCTGGGTTCCGGCGCCGCGTCGGAACCTTTTTTTATGCTATTTGTGCACTGCCGTTCAAACCATTCTTACTGGTGGTATGCCATACGATTTATTAACTTGTCTCCCTTGCGATTGTGCTGATGGTATGCTACCAAGAATCATAAAATATCTGCTGGTTTGTTGCTGCCTAACAGCTGGCCTGCCGGCTATTGGCCAAAACCCCGGCAACAAAAGCGATACGGGCTTCATTAAAGGTATCTACGGAAACCCGGCCACCCTTCTCAAACAAGGCCACACCTTTCAGTCGATGGGCGTTAATGCCATTTTTGTTCGCAGCGTGTCTCTCAACGAAACCCTGTACACAACAGCCAAAGATGCGGGTGTAAAGGTCTTTGTAGAATTTCCGACTCTCAACGGCAAAGAGTACCTCACCGGGCACCCTGAGGCGTGGCCTGTTAATGAAAAGGGCCATAAAGAGCCTCCGGCCGATTGGTTTATGGGTATTTGCCCAACTGACCCCGGCTTCAGACAATGGAGAGAAGAAGAGCTGGCAGCCATACTGCGGAAATATGATGTCGACGGCGTTTGGCTCGATTACCTCCACTGGCACGCCCAATTTGAAACACCCGAGCCCATTTTGCCTGAAACCTGCTTTTGCGATCGCTGCACCGGTCAGTTTGAAATGGCGGCAAAAATAGCCATTCCCCCCGGCGACATTCCTTCAAAAGCAAAATGGATACTGGCCGAAGCCGACCCCCAATGGCGAGAATGGCGAAGTGGTGTGCTGAATAATTGGGTAGCCGGTTTGAAGAAAATCGTAAAAGAGCGCAACCCCGATGCACTGCTCGGCATTTACTACTGTTCGTGGTATCCGGCTGACTATGATAGTGCGCTGTACCGCATCATGGGCCTTGACCTGGAAGCACTTGCGGGCATTGCCGACGTATTCTCACCTATGCTCTACCACCAGAGAAAAGGCCGGTCGGTGAGCTGGGTAGGCGAGTATACCGCCTGGCTGGGTGGTCAACCTGGCTTTTCGGGCACTAAACCGCCGCTCATCTGGCCTATTGTACAGGCCAACAATATCCCCAATGTGGTGACTGCCGACGAATTCAGACAGGTGATGATTAAGGGCTCGCAGCCGCCCGCTACCGGCATTATGATGTTTTCGGAACAAGGGCTTGTGCAAGACCCCGCCAAACTGGGAGTGATGAAGGAATTGTACAAGCAGAAATAATTTCAGCCCTTCCTTAATATCTCACAACCGTTACTTTTTTATAACATCCTCTCAGTCAGTATACTAAGCAACGCATCAAACGTGTTGCATCTGCAGGTACTGAACCGAAAGATTATGAGAAAACCTGTATGGCTGGTGATGCCGGCGCTTGCATCCTGTATACTGTTCCTTTGCAATTGTGCTGTTAACCCCGTAACCGGCAAAAAGCAGCTGGTGCTGATGTCGCAGTCGCAGGAAATAGCCATGGGCAAGCAGGCCGATCCGGAGGTGGTGGCGTTTTTCGGACTGTACGACGACCCGGAGCTGCAGAAATTTATCACAGAGAAAGGCCTCGAAATGGCTGCCGAGTCGCATCGGCCCAAGCTGGCCTACGAATTTAAAGTGGTGGATTCGCCGGTGATCAACGCCTTTGCAGTACCCGGAGGTTACGTGTACTTTACGCGGGGAATAATGGCGCACTTCAACAACGAGGCCGAGTTTGCCGGTGTGCTGGGACACGAAATCGGGCACATCACGGCCCGCCATTCCGTCATTCAGCAACGAAACGCCATGCTGGGCCAGCTGGGCCTCATTGCCGGGGTTATCCTGGTGCCTGAGCTGGCGGAGTATATGGAGCCCCTTTCGGCCGGGATGCAGTTGGCACTGATGAGCTTCGGGCGGGATGCCGAGCGCCAATCCGACAAGCTGGGTGTTGAGTACTCATCGCGTGTAGGTTACGATGCCACAGAAATGGCCGGGTTTTTCGAAACGCTCCAGCGCCAGCAGGCAGCTTCAGGCACAGGGGAGATTCCCAATTTTCTTTCCACACATCCATCCCCCGCAGAACGCAGCAAAAGTGTAGCTATGCTGGCCACCGACTGGAAAAAGAAATTGAAGCTTACTGATGCGGAGGTAAACCGCGAAAGCTACCTGAGAAAGATCGACGGCATAATTTTGGGAGAAGATCCCCGGCAGGGCTTCACCGAAAATGGCGTGTTTTATCATCCCGAGTTACGATTCTTGTTCCCGGTGCCGGGCAATTGGAAACTGCAAAACACGCCGCAAATGGTGCAAATGGCGCCTGAAAATGGCGAGGCCGTGCTAATGCTAACGCTGGCGAAAGGCAACTCGCTGGAAGACGCCGCCAATCAACTCCTCCAGCGGTACAAGCTAAACCCGGTGGAATCGGCCCAGGAAACCATCAACGGCCTGCCTGCCCTCCACATGGTAGCCGACCAACAGCAGCAGCAAGGCACCATACGCACGCTTTCTACCCTAATTCAGTACAAAAACAACATCTACAGCTTCATTGGTGTAGCCGAGCTTTCCAGGTTTGCCAGTTACCAACCCAACTTCCTGTTTACAGCCCAAAATTTTAAGGAACTCACCGACGGGGAAAAGCTCAACCGGAAGCCAGACGTTGTGCGCATCCAAACCGTTCCTTCGCCGATGACGCTCGAAGCCGCCCTACGCCATTTCAGCATGCCCAACGACCGCCTGCAAGAGCTGGCAATCCTCAACGGAATGGATCTGAATGAGCCGCTGAGCAAAGGCATGCTCATAAAAACGATCGGCCGGTAAACCTCGTTCTGCTCCTCACCGGCAGTGCCGCCTCAAATGCCACGGTCCGGTAAAGCACAGTACATATACAGTTTGTTCGCTCAGCAACGTTGTTGCTCTACTATGAAGCAGGAAGAAGTAAAAATGCGCTCAGAAAAGGAGAAAATGCTCCGCGGCGAGCTTTATCTGGCCACCGACCCACAGCTAAGCAGGGAGCGGAAGCGTGCCCGGCTTCTGATCAAAGAATTCAACAGACTGGGAGAAGACGAAAAGGATGCCAGGCTCCAGGTATTGGCAGAACTGATTCCCGCGCATGGCAGTGAGCTTTGGATAGAGCCGCCGTTTTATTGCGACTACGGGAGCAACATTGAAGTGGGCGACAAAGTATTTTTCAACTTCAACTGTGTGGTTTTGGATGTAACCAGGGTAAAGATTGGCAGCTATACGCTGTTTGGTCCGGCAGTGCAAATCTACACAGCCACACATCCGCTGGAGTGGGAGCAAAGAGCAGAAGGACTTGAATATGGCAAACCGGTAACCATTGGCTCTCATGTATGGGTGGGCGGCGGAGCGATTATTTGCCCCGGTGTTACCATTGGCGACCGGGCTGTGATTGGCGCCGGCAGCGTGGTAACAAGAGATATTCCCGCTGATGTATTTGCCGCCGGTAATCCGTGTAAGGTAGTAAAGTCTCTCTAGCAGCCGCATCTCTTTTAGACGGCGGCGTCTCTCTACAAGTGCACAATTTTCAGATGGTTTGCCAGATCGTGGAAATACTGAGCTGACCAGATATCGACGACTCTCGGGTTGGCAATAAAGCGAACTATATCTGCCTTTGCGCGGGCAAGATCAACCGCTTCTATTTTCGCATGCAGTAAGGCTCTAAATTCCGCCTCTGAGATGGTTTCCTTCCCCCAATCTCCACTATCCCTGGCCCTGACAAGGAAATGGTGAAGATTTAAACGGGTGCCTTTTTTTATATACCATTCCATATCATACCAATCACGCCCCTTTACGTTAGTTTGCCAGCTTCGAAAAAGCAAAGCGTGCATCTTTCCGGCAAACAAATCGGGAAGAGTTAAGCATTTGACATAAAAAGAAAATGGTTTCAGCAGCAACCGCTCTTCAGTCTCAAAACCCAAAGGAGGATTGATATCGACCTCCAGTTTGACTTTGATGTTTACTTTTTGACGTAACCCATGCTGGGGTATTATGTCTTCCAGAATCAACTCATTCCATAGCGTCTCTGATTTCAAAAATGCAGATTCAACATTCGTCCGGGTAGCTTTCACTTTTTCCCTAATAGAAACCCGCATGCCCACAGCGTCAAATTCGTTGCAGACGGCATCCAAATGAGAAGCAAGCATAAACTCGGAATTTACCTTGAGAAGAGAAAAATCCAAATCCTCAGAAAATCTATTCAACCCGTAAAAAATTCGTAAGGCTGTTCCTCCATAAAAAGCAGCTTTCTCAAAAAACCCACTCCGATACAATCCAGCTAAAGCAACTTCCTGCATAATTTCTCTCAGGGCTTGTATCGCTTCCTCCTGATTTGTCGGTCTGTAGGACTCCAGCCACTCTTTTATCATAAACTTTCGAGCGTTTTAACTACCAATGATAAGCTTTCCTTTTTTGGCGCTTCCGCCTGCCATTCCCTCATAGCTTTCGTACTCAATTGTTTTAAATCACTTTCGTCGATTCGCAGGTCTTCCAGTAGATAGCCCTCAACATTCCTTTTGCTCCTGAATATCACACCTGACGTGGTAACCACCTTATCAAACAGTGCTTTTTCTGGTGCGGCTATTATAGCAAACTGATCTTTTGACTCTGACAACGATATTGAACGGATTCCATAGGAGTAATAAGGCAAAGGAAGATGTGTATAGCTAAAAACCCCCATGGGAGTGGTAAACTTCCTGGTAGTTTTCGTTGTCATTGATGAAATCTCGTATACTCGTTCAGGAATCAAACCATAGTAAGATAAAGCGCTGTCGGCCGACACGTAACTTGGGCCTGCTATATGGTTTGCAAAAAGAAACGGCTCTGGCCTCCCCGTCCCTAACCCTGCCCCGGCAACGTACAAGCCTTTTCTAATAGACTCCAGCGTCCCTTCTCTAACCAATTCGTGGATCTTATCATTGGGTCTTTTATAGCCTTTAAGCAGTGATACCAATAGCTGATGCGGCAACGGCTGACGGGAATAAACGGATAATGCTTGTTTCAAATCCATTTTCAAATGTAAAAATAAATTGGCATAATCGGAATTTTTCCGTTTATCTTATCAGAAATTTACATCTATTTCCTTCCAGCTTCAGGTCAACTTTTCTGCTTTCGCAAAAGCTAATTGACTTTTCAAAAGTGCCTCCAACCTCTGCCGGTGCCTCTACTCCTGTTGCTTACCCGTACTCGCCACGGCAAGCGGGCGCTTCGCGGTATGCAAGGGGGGCTTTTTCTCCGCAAATTCGTATTTATTGCCGGCCAATAGAATTTGTTAACTTTGGTAAACACTTTATTTTATGACAACACCCAACCCGGCAGAACTCATTAAAACTGGCGCCAACGCTGCACTTGAAGAGGCCCTGAATGCCAATCCGGCGTTGGCTGATGGCAAAAACGAACAAGGCATTCCCTATTTACTGTTTGCCGCTTACTACCGAAACCAGGTAGCTGTTGATCTCATTAAAAAACACAAACCGTCTCTCGACCTGTTTGAAGCAAGTGCCATTGGCGACCTTACAAGCACGGAACAGTTGGCCAGGGAGGATAGTGTAAACAGCTTCTCGACCGATGGTTTTACGCCACTTGGGTATGCTTGCTATTTCGGCCACTACGAGGTGGCAAAGTTCCTGATCGGGGCGGGTGCCAACGTCAATCTGCCCTCGTCCAATGCATTCAAAGTTGCTCCATTGCATTCTGCCTGCGCCATTTCGCACGTCGAACTGGTAAAGCTGCTATTGGCGAACGGCGCCGACGTAAATGCAAGGCAAAATTCGGGCTTTACACCGCTGCACTCAGCCGCCCACAATGGCAATGCCGACCTCGCACAACTTCTTATGTTTCATGGCGCCGATGCTAACGCCCGCACGGATGCAGGACAAACACCCCTGCAAATGGCCGAGGAAAAGTCGCACAACAGTGTGGCCCAACTCATCAGAAAAATGGGCGGGAAATAAGCTGCCCTGTAATTATTGAGCGGCCCCGGCAACTCATCTTCTATGATGAGAAAAAGAATAGTTAGAGGAATTAAAATTGTGTGGATCTCGCTGGCATGCATTTTTATGCTTTGGAACTGGTCTACTTTTCAGTCGGAGGATGTTGCTGAAGACATTTTGCAAACCGACGAATCGGTGGATGTTGCTATTACCGACGACCTGCTTTCGTTTTCTTCAAAGTCGCCCGGCGGTGCAACCGAAGTTTTGTTCTTCCCGGGCGGGCTTGTCGATCCACTGGCTTATGCGCCTTTGGCTCGCAAATTGGCCGAAAACGGGTACACTACGCACGTGGTAAAAATGCCCTGGCGGTTGGCACAAAATGGCTATACCCGCATCAATGAGCTTTTCAATCTTTCCGATCCTTCGAAAAAGTTTGTACTCGGCGGGCACTCGCAAGGCGCAAAAATGGCCGCTCAATATGTGTATGAAAATCCGGGTACCATCGACGGGTTGTTTTTACTGGGGACCTCGCACCCCCGCGATATCGATCTTTCAGCTATGACTATCCCCACGCTCAAGCTTTACGCCGAATTTGACGGACTGGCATCGGTGCGTGAAGTAATGGACAACAAAACAAAACTGCCGGAAAACACGAGCCTGGTGATGATAGCCGGTGGCAACCACTCGCAATTCGGGCATATGGGATCGCTGCTGATGGACGAAGAGGCTACTATTAGCCGCGACCAGCAACAGCAATTAACACTGAAACACCTGTTGTCATTTTTAGAAAGCCCAGCATTCGGGGTGCCGGAGCCGGACACCAACGCCGCGAGATAAACAATCTATCGTAGCCGTGCTTCCCGCCCAATCCCCGGTCTTTTCAATAAGCGAAACATAAAGTAATGGAAAGTGTTGTATATTGAATACGGCGCCCAATTAGGTGCCACGGGTTTATCTAACTGTCCATAAGTATGAGCGACAAAATTTCGGGACTGCATCACGTAACTGCCATCGCTTCCGATGCACAAAAAAACGTGGATTTTTACGCCGGCCTGCTCGGCCTTCGCATGGTGAAAAAAACCGTCAATTTTGATGCCCCCGATGTATACCACCTTTACTACGGCAACGAGGATGGCGCTCCCGGCACCATCATGACGTTTTTTCCCCACCAGGGACTTGTGCGGGGCAGAAAAGGAAAGGGGCAGCTCACGGTTACCTCGTTTTCTATTCCGGCCACAGCCCTCGGCTACTGGATGAAACGCCTGAAAAAGTTTGGCGTTCCGCACACTTCTCCACAGGAACGCTTCCAAAATGAAGTTTACATTTATTTCGAAGATTATGATGGCCTTGGGGTGGAGCTGGTGGCCAACACTGCCGATAGCCGAACTGGGTTCAGCTATGGCCAAATCCCCGAAGAGCACACGGTAAAGGGCTTCTATGGCATCACACTTTCGGAGGAAGGCTATGAACGCACTGCCGGGCTGCTGACCGAGCAGATGGGGCACCACCATGTGGCCGAGAAGGGCAATCGTTTCAGGTTTTCGGCCAGCGATGCCGCCGGAGACTACGTAGACATAGTTTGCTCACCCGAAAGTGCCCGCGGACTGAGCGGAAGCGGAATAGTGCACCATGTGGCTTTTGCTACCGCCAACGACAACACGCAGCTGGAGGTTCGTGAAAAGCTTCTGAGTACCGGCGTAAACGTGACGCCCGTGCTGGACCGCCAATACTTTCATTCTATTTACTTCCGCGAGCCCGGAGGTGTGCTTTTTGAGGTAGCAACCAGCGACATTGGGTTCGCTAAAGACGAAGAGCCGGCAAAGTTGGGAGAGGCACTGAAGCTGCCCGAATGGGAAGAACCGAACCGGCTGAAAATTGAAAGGCAGCTGCAGCCCATAGCGCTCGACATCGAAAAATTCATGGATTAATGCACACATACAACATTGTGGAACAGGGAGCGCCCCTGGAGAAGGCCAAAAAAGCTCTCATACTTATTCATGGCCGGGGGGCTTCGGCGCACGACATTTTAGGGCTTGCGCCTTATTTTGCGCAGGAAAGCTGGTATGTGGCGGCCCCGCAGGCTACCAACCACACCTGGTACCCCTACAGCTTTATGGTACCCGCTGCGCAAAACGAGCCGTGGCTTAGCAGCGCCATCGAAGTGGTTCATACGCTTGCGAAAACGATTCTGGAGAAATTGGCTGCCGAAAATCTTTATATGATGGGCTTTTCGCAGGGCGCTTGCCTTACCGCCGAGTTCTCGGCCCGATTAGCCCGACGCTATGGTGGCGTAGGTATCTTTACCGGCGGCCTCATCGGTGCACAGCCCGACTACAGCCTTTACAGCGGCGATTTTGGAGGCACCCCTGTTTACATCAGCAACGGCGATAACGATCCGCACGTACCACTGTCCCGCTCCGAAGAGACCCTTGCGCAATTCGAGAAGATGGGCGCACGTGCAAAAATGGAGATATTTCCCAACAGGCCACACACTATTACCCAACAGGAGCTGATCCGCATGGCGACGATGATCCCGGCAACCCACGCATAACGTTTTCCAAAGCCATCAAAAATGAGCGTTAAACCTTTCTTTTTTAGCGGGTTGTTTTGAAAAAGAAAGTTTTTATTAATTTCACAGCATCATAGCTGGTTGGAAAAAACCATTCGGTCTTACCGGGTGGTTTTTTGTTTTAGATCCTCCTCAGTTTTTTCCCCGCCGCCATTTACCCATTGCCATAAACCGCGCTTTCGTTTATCCAAATGCGAAAACAGGGGCACCGGCAAGCGCAAACCGCTACCGCGCTGAGTGCGTATTTTCATCCCTTAGCCTGTATGCGAGAGGCTGCTGATAATGGCAGGTTTTTTGGCTACTTAATAGCAACAGCAGACTACGACTATGAGACAAGTCATTATCCTGGCGGCATTTGCCCTGCTTCTGGTTACGGAGGGCTTGGCGGCCGACCCACCGGCCACAGCGTCCTCAGTTGCTGTCTGCGGCAAGTATGGCTGCCAGCACAATCATGAAAATAACACGCTGGCTCCCCCATTATCAGCGGCAACCGGCAGCGACATTACATCATTCTTTTACAACATTTTCGACACCAGCAAGTGGCCGCCGAGGTGGCAGTGCGGGGAATGGACAGCCTTCCACGGTTGGTTTTATATCCTTTCCGACCTCGGTATTGCGCTGGCTTATTTCGCGATTCCTTTTGTGCTGGGGATTTTTTTCTACAAAAGGCGAACCATCGGCATGCCCTTTCCGGGCGTGGTAATCCTTTTTATCGCGTTTATTTTTTCGTGCGGCCTCACTCACCTTTCCGACGCGTCCCTGTTTTGGCTTCCGGCTTATAAGTTCAGTGCGCTCATCAGGTTTATAACTGCCGTGGTTTCCGTATGGGCGGTTTTTGCCCTTGTAAGAGTAGCCCCGGCTGTGTTGAACTACAAAAGCCCGGAGGCACTGGAACAGATTATAGCGCAACGCACGCAACAACTGGAGACGACCAACGCTAGCCTGGCCAGGGCCAACAGCGACCTTGCCCTGGCCAATGAGCAGCTCCAGCAGGAAATAAACCAGCGCAAACTTGCCGAAAGCGAGTCGGAAATGCTGTTCGAGTCTATTCCCCAGCTGGCCTGGACGGCCGACCCTTCGGGAAACCTGGTGTACCTGAACAAGTTTTACAAAGAAAGTACCGGCATAGCGCAGCTCGATCAGCAGAAGATATGGCAGGAAATTTTGCACCCCGACGATGCGCCAAAAGCAAAGAAAGGATGGAGCCATTCGATAGAGACCGGCGAGCCTTATGAGGCGCAAATCAGAATGCGAATTAAAACCGGCGAGTACCGGTGGATGCTGACCCGGGCTCTTCCTATACGAAACAGCGACAATGAAATAGTGAAGTGGATCGGCACGTCCACCGACATCCACGACCAGAAAATTAACGAACAGCGCAAAGACACCTTCCTCAATATCTCAAGCCACGAGCTGAAGACCCCGCTTACGATTGTAAGTGCTTATTCGCAGCTGATTGGCAACAGCCCTGTGGTGCAGAATGACGGAGAATTGCGTGCCTATAGCGAAAAAGTAAACTTTCACATCCGCAAGATGGAGAAGCTAATTGAAGAGCTGCTGGATGTTTCGCGGATCGACACTGGCAAAATGAGCTATGAAATGAAGCCCGAAGTTTTTGAGGAGGTGATAAAAGACAGTATACAGGATTTTAGGAGTATAAACACAAGCAGGCATAGGATTGAGCTGTCGGGGGCGGCCCCTTTGGTGGTTAATTGCGACAGGGCAAAGATAAACCAGGTGATGTATAATTTATTGGCCAACGCGATCCGGTACTCACCGGAAACGGAGCCTATTAAGATACGCCTGGCAGTAGCCAACGATGAAGCTATTTGCAGTGTGACAGACTACGGAACGGGTATCCCGAAAGGGGAGCAAAGCAAAATTTTCAAAAAATTCTACCGTACGTCGACCAACACCACTGCCGGAGGCCTCGGACTGGGCCTTTATATCAGCAGCGAGATTATTAAAGAACACGGCGGCGCATTAATGGTGGAAAGTGAAGAGGGCGTGGGTACAACGTTTGTGATAAAGCTGCGAGCCATGGAACGACAGCTAACCCCCACCCAAAGTTAGCAAGCTCATGGCGCGCCGAAACCGGTATACACTATAGGTTCGACAATACATCTGAAATTTCCACGTCTTCGGAGATGCCCATGCGCTTTTTTAGCCGATACTTCGACATCCTCACGCTCTTGGCTTCAATGTTTAGGATAGAACTGATTTCTGAGTTGGTAAGGTTGAGCTTTATGAGCGTGCACAGCCTCAGCTCGCTTTGCGTAAGGTGCGGGTATTTTCTTTTTAGCTGCTCAATAAACCTGGGGTGGGTGTTTAAAAAAAAGATGTTGAAATTATCCCATTCCTTTTCAAGGCTTTTGTTGATCTGAAACTTACTAAGCACCGACTGCACGTCGCGGGTATCACCATTATACTTTTTCTTCATCGTTTTCAGGCCGTCTTCAAGCTCAGAAATGTAGTTGTTGATCCTGATCATATGCATGGCCTGCAGGTGGAGATCTTTCCGGTTTTCGTCCAGCTTTCGGTTCAATTCCTGCGCCTTAAATCGCTGTATTTTTTGCCTGTAAGAATAAAAAATAACTACCAGTGCCAGGGCGAGCAGCAGGATGACAATCACAAATATGCCGCTTCTGAAAAGCTCTCTTTTTTTGATTTCAGCAATATCAGCTTCCCTTTTCAGGATCTCAATTTCCTTTACTTTCTCAAGGGTTTCCAGTTTCACCCGCTGGTTGGCAAATTGTTGCTGATTCTCCTCGTTGTAAATGGAATCTTTGAAAGCCAGCGCCATTGAGTAGTAGTCATTCGATTTTTTATGGTTGTTTTTCGCGGCATATATCTTTGCGAGCGATTCTGAGGACTTAAGAATTGACCATTTAATCCTGTTTTCGATGGCAAACCGGTGTGCCTCCAGGGTATACTTTAGCGCACTGTCAACTTCGTTCATCGTGAGATACACCTCGGCAATCTGCAGCTTTATCTGATCGATGTCTTCTTTAATATCTCCCTTCTCCAAAATATCCACAGCTGTCATATATGCGCTCAGTGCCGACTTGTAGTCCTTTTTTAAAAGGTAGAGGTCGCCCTTATCAAAAAACTGCCACGACATGCTGAAAAAGTCTTTGGCCTGCTCGGCAAACAAAAGCGCTCTTTCATTGTAGAAGATCGCGCTGTCGATATTGCCGAGCTTTTGGTGCACATAGCCAAGCGCGGTTAGGGCTGTTTTCTTGTCTACCAGGTTATCGCTCTCATTGCTGATTCCTACAGTTTCATAGGCCAGCGCCAGTGCTTCGCTATACTGTGCCAGCATGGTGTACACGCCCACTATGTTGTTGTTGAGGCGCACCAGCTGGTTCTCCAAACCGGCATCCATTGCCCGGCTTTTGGCTTCAGCGTAAAAATCCAGCGCCCTGGTGTAGTCGCCACGCTCGTACCACACCATCCCCAGGTCGTTGAGCGTATAAAACTGATACTTAAGCGATTCGCTGTCTTCAAATACACCCAGCGCTTCATTAAAATACCTTTCGGCATAGCTGAAATTCTGCTGACGCGAAAAAATTGACCCTATGGTCCGCAGTGCTATCCCCTTTTCCTCGCCCTCAGTTAAATACCTCGCCACTTCGTCGAGCAAAAAATAGGCGGTATCGTATCGCTGCTGCCTGAAGTAATAATATCCGGCTAAAAACTTGGCATAACGTGCGTCTTCAATGTTGTTTGCGCTGCCGTAAATGAGGTTTGCTAATGCAAAAGAGCTGTCGGAATCGGACACCCTTAATTCGTAAGCCGTCTCCTTCCACACCTCCAAGGCCTTGTCCTGGCCCCGGACCTGGTGGTAAGAAATGCTGATAAAAAAGATTATTGCAGCGCACAACCTGCATCCCATGTTTCGATGCATAAAAATCAATAAAAAAGATCGACAGGCGGTAAATATAATTGCATTTTGCTTTATCGCGGGCTTTTTTTCCTACAACTGCAATCGGGGCAACTTCGCGGCCCCACTCCGGTGGCATTACAGGGCAAGGGTATGCTATGGCGGGGCCTTAGCTATATTGGGGAAGCTCAATGGCAAATTCGGTGCCGTGGTTGGGTTTGCTGCGCACCTCAATCTTGCCTCCAAGCGACTCCACCTGCGTTCTCACCATAAATAAGCCCAGGCCTTTTCCTTCCACGTGCAGGTGAAAGCGCTTGTACAACCCGAAAATCCGGCCGCTGTGTTTTTCCAGGTCTATGCCCGTGCCATTGTCTTTAAAAACCAGCTTCACCTTATTCTTCGCCTTTTTTGCCGTTACTTCAATCAGGGGGTGTTCGTCGGCCTTTTTGTATTTGACGCTATTAAGAACCAGGTTGTAAAAAATGCTATGCAGGTAGCTCTTCAACGAAAATACCTCCTCTGCACCGGAGAAATCGGCTTTTATTACCGCTTTTTCCTTTTCCAGCAGTGTACCTATGCTTGTTTGCACATCCTGCAGCAGCCGGGCCAGGTTTATCCATTCCCTTTGCTCATTCACCTCGTTCCTCACCTGCAGTATATGGTTGAGGTCGGTAATAATGTTGTTAAGAAGGTTGGTAGAAAGCAGGAGGCTTTTCATGCACTGCCCGGTGGTAGCAGCATCAATGGCGGGCAACTTAAGCAACTCGGCTAACCCGAGAATGTTGGCCACAGGCCCGCGCAGGTTGTGCGAAACTATATAGGCGAACTGCTCCAGGTCTTTGTTGCGCATTACCAGGTCGTTGGTAATTTTAGTTCGCTCCATTTGCAGCAATTTCTCGGAGGTGATATCCTGCATTGCCCCTACCATTCGTATGGCCTCTCTCGCCTCGTTCCGGATTATCAGGCCCTTGTCTCTTACGTAAACAGGGTCGCCGCCTGCCGGGTGATAACGGTACTCCTCCTCCCACAGATCGGCCTGCGGGTCTTTTAGCTTTTCGGCAAGCCCGAAAACAACCCGCTCCCTGTCTTCCTCATAAATGTCTTCTATCCAGTACATGCCAGACGTGGCGTTTTTGCTGGTGCGGTTTCCGAGCACCGCCTCAAAGTTCTCGGACCGGTAAATTGTATCCGCCTCAAGTTCCCAGTCCCATATTACGTCGTTGGTTGCCTTTAATACCAGCTCGTGCCTTTCGTTGCTCTTTTTTAGCTGCTGCTCAGCCGCTTTTACGGCCGTAATGTCCCTTACCGCAATACTCAACCCAAGCACCCTGCCCCGCTCGTTTACAATGGGGTACATGCTTACGGCCAGCCAGAAGTCGCTGCCCGCTACACCCGGCACCGCTATTTCGTAGCTTACGTTGTTCCTTTCGGTCAGCACCTTTTTTATTCCCTGTGCCACTTCCCGCCTGCGGCTTTCCGGTACCAAATCGTAGTAGCTCGCGCCAATTTGCGGCATCAACCCTACCAGTGCTGCGAGTTCCATCGCCCGGTTGTTGAAGGCCACTATACGCACTTCTGCATCGAGCAGCATGTAGGCGGTGTCGGTATTTTCAAAAATATTGCGCAGATTGGCCTCGGCCTGTCTTAGCGCCGCCTCCGCATTTTTTGCCTCGGTTATGTCCTGCACCGTGCCAATTATCTTTTTGGAGGTTCCTTCGCCCACAAGCAGTTCGCCTCTTTCGCTTACCACGCATTCCTGCCCGTCTTTTTTCAAAATCCGGTGCTCCACATGGTACAGTCCGCCCTCGTCAACGGTCTTTTTTACAGCTTCCGTCACCGCCGTACGGTCTGCCGGATGCACGTGCGACGTAAAAAGCTCGTTGGTTACCGGTACTTCGCCAGGTTGATAACCGAAGATGCGATAGGTCTCGTCCGACCACAGCAAGGGGCATCTCGAAAAGTCGTCGGGGGCAGTAAGCACCAACTCCCAGCTACCTACCCTGGCTATGTGCTGAGAGGCTACCAGGTGCATTTGGGTTGTTTTGAGGTTCTCCTCGGCCTCTTTTCTGGCAGTGATGTCGGCGGCAATGCCATCTATTCGCACCAGTACATCTTTGGTGAGCGTGGGAATAATCCGGGTATCGAGCCACCCCACCGAGCCGTCCATTCGCACGATGCGGTACTCTTCTCTGAATTTCTGGCCATCCTTCAGGCGTCGGAATGCATTTTTCACCCGCTCCTTGTCTTCGCTGGCTATCTGCTGGTACCACAGCCGCGGGTCGTCGATAAACGAGTCTACCGGATAACCAAAAACTCGCTCGCAGGCCGGAGACATTCGCAGAATCTGGTTTCGGAGGGTGTCGAACGAGAAAAAAATCTCATCCATACTCTCGAGCACAGCCATCAATTCGGGATCGTGCTTTACTGATCGACGTGCTTTTGTACCCGAAATTACATGCCGGTAAAGGAAAGGGTGCCTCCGTTTCATGTTCTACTTTTTTTCCAGGCTATGCTGCTGCGGCTGTGACCACCGTTCTCGAAACGGCGGAAATTTAAATATAAAGAACGGCACCCGGTCTTTTTTGCAACCTGTTTTCGACCAAGGCCCTGTTTTTCAAGGACTAGAATTACCGGCCATGGCAGCGTGCACCCGATCGAACAGTTTTTTGACGAGAAAAAGGCTACCAGCGTCAGTGTTTTTTGAGTCGCCGAATTCTCCCGATGTAATTTTCCAGTCGGTTTGGTATGATTTTGCAGCCAGCAATCCATTTTTTGTTCAAGGATGCGCCTGAACCCGGCATCAATGCGACGTTGCAGTTGTCCATTTTCAGGTTATGTTAGTTACAGAAGAAAACGGCCTCTGGGATGCCGACAAGTGCTATAGTTGCTGCCGGCTGAAACCAAACGTACTCCTACCTTTCTCGTTGATATGGGAAATCGGCCGATTTCCTGTTCTATGTAAGAAAACACCACCAAACCGAGTGCAATCGGGTACAATGGGTCTTAGGTTTGGGTGCCTTAACTGAGCTGGAACTGCTACCGGCATTTTTTACTGGAAATGGATAGTTAATATGGAAGACACTGTATGCAGAAGAGTGTTGTGCGTAGAAGATGATGCCATTACAATCATGTTTACGCGACAAATTCTTATCAAATCGAATTTTACGAAAGACGTGCTAACGGCCCGCAATGGACAGGAAGCGATAGACCTGCTGTCGGCTGCCACGTATTCCGATCTTGACTTGATCCTGCTGGACATCAATATGCCGGTAATGAACGGATGGGAATTTCTCGACGAGTATACCAGGCACCTTAAGCAAAAATACCCGAACACCGCTGTCGTTATTCTTTCCTCCAGTGTATTTTCCGACGATTTCGAAAAGGCCGATTCGTATGAGGTAGTCGCTGAGTTTAACAATAAGCCATTTACCATGGAAATGGTGACCCGCCTGAAGGAGAGAATGGCGCTAGTCAAACGCCCGGTTCAACCACATTCCGGCAGTTAATTCAGGCGTAAAGGCATTGCCAGATTGGACAAACCGGCGCTTCTGCACTTCAGCAGAAAAGAAGAATTCCAAAATAAAGCGCTGAAATACACCTGCTTCATATTTTTTACGTTGCCAGCTCACAATTCTTTCTGCAACATTTCGTTTTGAACTCATATTTTTTAAAATTGCACCCTGCTAATAAAAAATTGTATTATACCAGCTATGTATGAAACGATCCAATGAGGGGCTTCGGGGCACAATCAACGTTTTTTGGGGCGAGGTGGCGCCAAGCCAGCACCTGCTGCAGGTATATCAGCACGAGAACGCTTTTCTTGACGCGCTGGAATGTTTTGCGAAATGCGGGCTTCTTGCCAGGGAGAGTGTGGTTGTGATAGCAACCGAACGTCATCTGCTGGCGTTGGAACGAAGGCTCCAGCTCAGCGGCTTCAACCTGCATCAGCTGGCTGAGCGGGGGCTCTACCTGCCGGCTTCAGCCGAAGACATACTGCGGAGGTTTATGGTTAAGGACTGGCCCGATGAAACACTGTTTCGTGCTACCGTTTCGGATATTATGGGGCGGGTAAAAAGAGGAAAAGTGCGGGTGTGTTCGGAAATGGTAGCTGTGCTGTGGGCAAATGAACTGAGCGGCGCTACGGTGCACCTTGAGCACTTGTGGTGCAACTATATAAAAGAAGAAAAATTGAGCCTGTTCTGCGCTTTTCCGAAAAGCGGATTTACCCAGGACCCCCATGTTTCGCTCCTGCATATACTCGACCTGGTGCAACCGGTGGCCTCAAGGCAAAAAAAGGCGGGAGCTGAGGTATATTGCCAGACTGAAAATGCCGAAACAGGAAACTACGGCGAGCGTAAGGTTTAGCAGCCGGATAAAAGGCTACACCGGCAGGAAGACATGAAATTCGGCACCTTTGCCGGGCGATGAAATTGCGTAAATATCGCCGCCGTGGTTTACAGCCACCTTTTTGCAAATGGCCAGCCCGATGCCGGTGCCTTCGTAGGCAGAACGGCCGTGGAGACGCTGAAAGATCGTAAATATCTTATCGGCATATTGCGATTCAAAGCCTATGCCGTTGTCTTTTACTATAATCTCCCAATAGCCGAGGTTGGCAGCAAGGTGAAGTTGGCGTGGCCGGGCCGAATCCAGCTTGCGGGCGGTTATTGTAACTACGGGCGGCACTTCCTGCTTCCGAAACTTCAATGCATTGCTCAGCAGGTTGTGAAACAACTGCTTCAGCTGAAACGGCCACCCGGTTATTACAGGCAGCTTACCCACCTCTATTGACGCCTTGTTCTCAGCCACCGACACCTCAAGGTCTTCGCTCACGGCACTTACTACTTCCCTTAAATTAACCCGAACCGGCGCCTCTTTCTTATGAAGCTGCGTGAAGTTCAACATATCCTTCAACAGGGCGCTCATGCGGGTGGCTGTAGACAATATTTTGCCGAGATAGCGGGTGGCGTCGTCGCTGAGCTGGCGGTTTTCTTCATCTTTAATAAGATGCGCAAAGGTTTGTATTTTTCGTAGCGGCTCCTGAAGGTCGTGGCTCGACACGTATGCAAACTGCTCTAATTCAATGTTCGCTTCTTCCAGCAGGCGGGTTCTCTCCCTCACCTTTTGTTCAAGCTCTTCGGCCAGCAGCACCTGGTCGTGAATATCCGTACTTGTGCCCACCCACATGCTCACTTTCTTTTTGCTCGTGTACACCGGCACTGCCCTGCTCAGGTGCCACCGGTACTCGCCATCGTAGCGGCGAAACCGCAGCACATGCTGAAAAATTTTCCTCAGTTTTACTGCCTCGCTCCACCGGGCCCAGGTGATGTCTACCTCTTCGGGATGCACGATGGCCCGCCACCCCTCGCTCATGACTTCCTCGTTGGTTTGGCTGGTGTAATTGTACCAGCCCTGGGTATAATGATTTATTTTTCCTTCCGAATCGGCTGTCCAGGCCATTTGCGGCAGCGACTCCAGGATGGCTTCAATACGGCTGTTTTTCTCCTTTCGCTCCGTTACATCGTTTATCAGCAGCAATATCCTGGACACGTCGCTTTCCTCTATACGGGAACTTGTAACCTCGTAATAATTTCCTGCTACGTCGTCAAATTCGAACGGGTCTCCGCTTCCATCGAGGATCATCTGGTGAACATGGCGCGGAAAAATATCTGCCAGCGGCACCTGGCCGGCACTGAGCTGCATAAACATGGTGCGGGCTCTTTTGTTGGCTCCGGTTATTTTTCCGGCCTTGTCGAGGATAATAATGCCAATGGGAGCATGCTCCAGCGCATCGCTGAGGTTTGTTAGCCGAAAGGAGGCGCCTGTAAGCGACGAAAGCCTGGTTTGACTGGAAAAACTGATTTTGCTAAAGCTGCGCTTCTGCCTTGTTCTGCCCGCCGCCAGGGCAAATACCTGCGTGTAGTTGGTAGTTGCTGCATACGGCACACATACTGTGTTTTTACCTACAAAGGGAGAAAACTGCAGTGTTTGTTTAACCTGCTTCACCTGCTGGGGCACGGCAAGCACAAGTATAGAAATGTGCTTGTCGATGGCTGCCACCTTTTGTACATAGCTCACCGGGTTTTCCACCTCCCAGCCAATAAGCATCAGGTCGGCTGCAGCTGCGTCTTCCGGGCCGGGCACTCCCTCTGCCCTTCTGAACTTAAGGGAAGCTTCTTTGTCGAGATTATTTTGGATGGTAGAAATGGCCGAATCTAGTCCCAGGTACAATATCATCAGGCAGTGGTTTATTCCGAAAGAATAGGTTGGTCGAGCAGCGTGCGGCCTATCCAGGTGTACAACATGTCGGAAGTAGGCGCCATTACGTGCGACGCACGTGCATCGCGAAGCAACATGCCCAACAGCGAATTGCTGCCGTAGCCGATCCCGCCCGACAGGGTCATTACTTCGTTTACAGTGTTTACGCAGCAGTGGGCTACTTCGGCCTTGGCGGCCATTATGGAGGCAACAGCGTCGGACGCCCCCGCTTCCATTTGCTGAACAGCATGATAAATGAGCGTGCGGGTACGAGCTACGCCTACCCACAGCGTGCCGAGGCGATGCTGCAGCAGAGAAACCTGGGCCAGCTGGGTGCCATTGTGGGCATATACTCGCTTCAGCAAAGTTTTACGTCCTTCTTCGAGCGCCCGCTCGGCTATGCCCAGGTAGGTGGCCGACATGGCAGTGAGAAAATAAGGCACTATAACATTAAACATGTACCAAAGCTGGTCGCCCTTTTGCCCCAGGATCTGCTGCCCGGGAATTGATATGTTATTCAGCTGCAAAGAGCAGGAAGAATTGCCCCGCATGCCGAGCCCGTCCCAGGGCTTGCCCCATTGCATGCCGGTGGTGTGGTTGTCGAGCACAATACACGAGAACTGGTCGGGTGCCGCGTCTTCGCTTGCCCCCATGGTTGAGAGCACGTAGCTATCGGCATGAGCGCCATTGGTAACAAACGTTTTGGTGCCGTTTACGAGGTAGGTGTTTTCCGACACCGGCATCAGGCTGGTTTGCGGAAAGTAGAAATGCGCCCCGGTGCCGGCTTCGCTAAGCGCCAGGGTGGTAAGGTGCTTGCCTTCGGCTATGGGCTGAAGATAATTTTGCTGCTGCCATTTGGTAGCTTTTGCGGCTATTACTGCAGTGCCCACACAGTGCATCCCAAAGCACAAGCCCACCGACGAATAAGACTTGCCCAGTATTTCGCACACTTTGGCCATGGCATGGAGGCCGTGGCCCATGCCCCCGTATTCCTGCGGCACTACCATGGCAGTTAGCTTCTCGGCCTTCAGCACTTCCATACTTTCCTTTACCCATTCGCCATCCCGGTCGGCGGTTACAGCTTCTTCTACCACTACAGTGCCGGCTATTTGTGTGGCGATGTCCAACAGGCGATTCAGGTCGCTTGCCCGTTTTTTTTGTTTGCTTTGCATAGAGCCCATTCACGTACAGTAGGAAAGGATCTTTTGTACTGTGGCCACAAACTCCTTCATGGTATGCGGCTTCACAAAATAGTCGACGGCACCGTATTGGTACGATGTAGTTTTATTACTCTCCTCGTCGGTTGTGGTGAGTATTACTTTCGGAATTTTTTTGAACCGCCCCTCTTCGTTGAGCGCCTGCAGGGTCTGTATGCCGTTGAGCAACGGCATATTAAGGTCGAGCACAATCACGCAAGGCAAAGCCTGCAAATGGGCAAGGGTTTGCAGCGCCTCGTGCCCGTTATTCACTATTTTAATTTCCCGGTCGGAGGCAGCCCTGGTAAAGGCCATCTTTATAAGCTCCTGGTCGTCCTCATCGTCTTCTGCAAGTAGTATGAAATTTCTCTCCTCCATTGCTGATCGTATATGTAAACAATTAAAACCCTCTGAGCGGCTACTTATTATGTTTTAAAACCTAAATGTAACGGACCCATAGAAGTTGCGCGGCACCCCGAGCTGGCCGAACTCCCGGTGGGTTTCCTTCAAAAGGTTTCTTCCGCTAACTGAGAGCTCGAATTGCCGGTAGACCCACGCCAGCCGTACGTCGAGGGCGAGGTAAGCATCCACATCAGTACCGGAGGGCGCCGATACATACCTGCCAAAAACGTCAGCCTGGAAGTTGTAGGGAAGATCGAGCATCGACTGCAGCGTTACCTGGTGGCTGGGGTCGAAGCCGAACGTGGCTACATCGTACACACTTCCGCTGCCCGGCTTATTTCTGAGCTTTTTGTGGAACCACGTATACCCGCCTTTCAGGCGCCATGCTGTGCTTACGCGGTAAATGGCCGCCAGCTCCGCACCGTACGAATACCCCTCGGAGTTGTTCTGAATCTGGTATCGTACCGTATCTGTGGGCACCCTGTCTACACTCCACAGGTCGGTATAGCGGTTGTAGAAGGTGGCCACCGACAGCGAAAAGAAATCGGTAGGCTGCACCCGGTAACCCAACTCGTAGGCCAGCAGCTTTTCCGACACAAAATTGGGGCCGCCGCCCACGCTGGGCGTACCCGGTGGCACGGGCGTTTTAGGAATAAAGTAGTCTCTGTCGATGCGGCTTGGCGCACGCACAGCCCGCGAAACCGCGCCCCACAGGGTATGCCCGCCCGCAGTGGTGTAGGCCAGCCTGCCGCTGGGCAGCACTTCGAAACCGGAGTATACGTTGTGCTGAAACTTGGAGCCGACCGTAAGCCGCAGCTTTTCGCTAAGCTTTATTTCATCTTGCACAAACCCGCTGTAGAGCGGCATGTTTCGGTTTTCGGGCACAAACCCCACAAAATCGGTACTTGTGCCCGATTCGTCTCTTATAAAACGGTAGCCGATGCCCCACATTACCGAGTGGCGCTCGTGGGGTGCAAAATAGTGCTGCACGTCCACGTCGTAGGTCAGCAGCTGGTCGCTGAAGGTGCTGGGTATATCGCGCCTCCAGGTGCGGTCGGCAAACAGCTGCACGGCCACGCCGGAGTTGTCGCTAAGCTTATGCCGCCAGCGGCCGAGAATATTTTGGCCGTCGAGGGTAGACTCGCTGGGCAGCGTGTTTTCGGTACCTCCGTAGGCATTGCCCTGCAGCATCACCTCGTCTCTGTCGGTTAGCTCGCCGTCCACACGGAAGCCACCCTGGGTTATCGCCCAGCTGTCGGCGTTTTCGGCGCCATCCGCGCCCATGAAGGCGTTGTGCTGGTAGCGCTGGCTGTATACACGGTAGGAGAAGCGGTTGCCCAGCTTGCCGCCATACCGCAAGCCACCGAAGTTATTGAGCCATGAGCCATAAGCCCCCGACACGAAAAGCCCCTGCGTATCCTCCGCGCTTTTGGTAACCACGTTGATCACGCCGTTTACCGCGTTCATTCCCCACAGCGTGCCCCCCGGCCCGCTCACTACCTCTATCTTGTCTATGTCTTCCAACAGCACATTTTGTACGTCCCAGTACACGCCGGCGAAGAGTGGAGAATAAACGGTGCGGCCGTCGAGCATTACCAGCAGCTTGTTGGAAAACACGTTGTTGAAGCCGCGGGAGCTAACGATGGTAGCATAGGAGTTGAGCTGCGACACCCGCAGGTTGGACGCTAGCCGCAGGGCCTCGGGAAGCCGCATGGCAGCAGACCGCCGTATTTCTTCGTTGGTAATAACCTGGATGGCTGAGGCCACACCCGAGAGCTTTTCGGGTTTTCTTGAGGGAAGGTTCACTTCAATATCCATCAACTCCTCAAGGCTCAGCTTTTTGTAATCGGCCGCTGTAAGCTCCGTCATTTGATCCTGAGCATAAACGGGAAAAAGCATAACAACGGAAAACATCCACGAGCCAAGAATGGTAAAAACGTACCTGCCGCCGCGGACAAAGGCGTGAGACAATTTAAATATCATAACTGGGACGATGTAGCTACTGCGAATGTAAAAAGTTGGGGGCGGAATTGCTAATGGTGTTTCGGGTTGGAATTTGAGATTTGAGGTTTCTGAGTTCTGAGTTTCTGAGTTCTGAGTTCTGAGTTCTGAGTTTCAAACTTTTCCGCTTACTTCCGGCCTACTGCAATTTGAAATTTGAGGTTTCTGAGTTCTGAGTTCTGAGTTCTGAGTTTCAAACTTTTCCGCTTACTTCCGGCCTACTGCAATTTGAAATTTGAGGTTTCTGATTTCTGATTTCTGAGCTTCAAACTTTTCCACTTACTCCCGGCCTAACGCAATACCTGTTAGGACACCAGCGGCCTGTCTCTAACGAAATGTGCAATCGACCATGGACCATCGACTATGGACTATTAAAATTGCGGATTTGACATTTCTGATTTCTGAGCTTCAAACTTTTCCACTTACTCCCGGCCTAACGCAATACCTGTTAGGACACCAGCGGCCTGTCTCTAACGAAATGTGCAATCGACCATGGACCATCGACTATGGACTCTTCCCTCCAAGTTCCTAAGTTTTCCGGTAACCCATCGCCAACTGCAATACCCATTTGGACATGAGCGGCCTATCTCAAACGAAATGTGCCGTGGACAGCTGACCGTGGACTGTCGACTATTCCCCCCATTGCAAACATTCCTCCATTTGTTATCTTTGTTGAATGCGTGCTTTTTTTATACGTGTACTTTTTCTGCTGATTTCTGCTAACGTAGCCTACGGTACCAGCGGCGACATCTATGCAGAAAAAGTACAGGCACTGCTCGATCCCGCGCACGCACTCAAGTTTTCGTACAAGCCGTATATCAACGCCGAGCTTTTCCTTTTTTCGAGAGACAAGGCCACCAAAGCCGCCACCGAGCAGTCGCCCGGCGCACCCCTGAAACAGGCCAAAGCACATGCTGCATGGCAGTTTGCCAGCCCCTACACAGCAGCCTACCGGCTCAGCCCGGTGTACCAGCAGCACGCTGCCTCCGGCATTTCCATTCTCGCCATCCGAAGGCTCATCTTCCCGCGCCACTCTTTTCTGTAATTGTTGCCGTTGGGTTGCCGGCGAAAAAAGGCTACCCCTTTCAGCAAGCTTCTGGTCTTTATGGCTTGAATAAGCTCCTTCGCCGAAACCCCTTTCCGCTTTAAAATTATTCCCCCTCAACATTACGTGAAGAGCTACAATGACAGATCCTGTTTTACAAATGTATTTGACAGCCTGCGTGCTTACAGCCATGGCAGTGCTCCTTTTTTGGAATAGGTTGCGGCGAATGGCTAAGCGTCTCCGGTCGGGTCTCCAACCGGGTCTCCAACCGGGTCTCCAACCGGGTCTCCAACCGGACTATCACCGGGTAAAACGCATGAGCATCACTTACCGCATCCTTTTTCTTGCTTTCAGCATCATGGTGCTCATATACACCGCGCTGCCCGATCTCTATTTCGTTTTCTTTCCGATAGATTTTTTCCACCGCCCGCTTATCAACACGGTCGGGCTGCTGGTTACCAAGCTCTCCATTGCCTGGATCGTGGTAGCGCAAATACATATCGACAAAGAACTATCGAAACATGCCCGCGATATCGATAGCCTCTCGGCCATGGAGCTGGTGTGGCACGCTGAAAAGATGCTGCTCACAGGTATGCTTATCTTCTTCGTGGGCATATTTATTACTATCACCAACATAGTAGGACTGCTGCTTACCGTAGTTGGTGTGGTGGTCTATTTTCAAAAGACCGGTAACCGCCCAGCTAATAGTTTGTAGGCCAGCATATGGAATTGCCAGACGCTATATTTTTTACATAACCAAACCAACCGATGATTACAAAGAAAAAGGTGCCAATGAAAGATGCGATCCGCATGATCTACGGATACGCTAGAGGCAAAGTGGTGGAGCAGGTAAAGTCCATCGCTTTTATCATCATTTACCTGGTGGTATTTCAAATGCTGGTACTTCGGGTTCCGCTGGAAAACGCCATTGGCACTGCCGGCGGCTTGGCACTGGTTATTTTCGGGCTTGCCTTTTTCTTGGAGGGCCTCATTCTGGGCCTTATGCCCATTGGCGAAAGAGTTGGCGTTAAGCTGCCGCTAAAGGTGGGCATCATTGTGATCTCCGTTTTTGGTTTTATTCTTGGCTTTGGTGCCACTTTTGCCGAGCCCGCGATTAGCGCCCTGCGAATGGCCGGCTCTACCATTACTGCCTGGGACTCCCCGTTGCTTTTTATGCTGCTACAGCACCACAGTGAACTGCTCGTTGTTTCGGTGGGTATAGGCGTGGGTATTGCCGTGGCGTTGGGCATGTGCCGGTTCTATTTCAACTGGTCTATTAAACCCTTTATTTACGTTACCGTGCCATTGTTGCTTGCACTGTCGTTTTATGCCTCCAACGATGCCAACCTGAGTAAAATAATAGGCCTGGCGTGGGACTGTGGGGCCGTGACGACAGGAGCCGTGACGGTGCCCCTCGTCCTTGCGCTGGGCATTGGTGTGTCGAGAGCTTCCAGCAAAGGAACAGGCTCCAGCGGCGGCTTCGGAATTATTATGCTGGCCTCGGCTTTTCCCATCCTTGCGGTGCTAATTCTGGGCGTGATGCTGAATGCAGACGCGCCGCAGCCAACTTCAGAAAAGGAGTTTTTTTCTGACAGCGGAAAAGACATTTCCAGCCGGGTGTTTCTTGATGAGGATGAGCTCGTTTGGCATCTCTTTACTCATGGAACCGAGGAAGGGCGACTGGCCTATTTTGGAGACCGAGCCACTTACGAGCAAGCATTGCTGGCCCTGGATGGCGACCCTGCTACCCGTGCCAAATACCTCCGCGACATGAGCTTGTCGAACTGGATAATTGAGCATGCCTCCGACGAGGAGCGCCACCTGCTAACGGAGGTGAGCTTAGCCAGCCCCGATGCAGCACCACTGAGCAGGGCGCGCCTTACAATAAAGGAAGAAGCGATGGCAGGTTTGCAGGCGGTGGTGCCTCTCACGGCCATGCTGCTGGTGGTGCTGCTGGTATTTCTGAGGGAAAACCTGCGATACAAAGATGAAGTAGCCCTCGGAATCCTGTTCACAATGATTGGAATGATACTATTAACATCAGGGATACGGCTGGGACTGGGAGCATTGGGCACTGAAGTTGGAAAACACGTACCAAAAGCATTTGCAAGCGAAGAAAAGTTTATCGGCCGGGTGGTGATACACGATTTCGACTCCTCGCTTTTGTACCGGGCCGTGGCGGTAGACGGCACGCAGAAAACGTTTTTTAATGTATACGATCACATTTACGATCACGACGAAATACGGCCAATAGAATACAAGGAGCGGTTTTACGATGTGAACGAACGCCGCTACACCTATGTGATTACAGAAGTGCCGCTGTTTGGCAAAAAATACACCTTCCTTGGCTTTATACTAGTGCTGGTATTTGCCTTTGGCCTCGGCTACGGCGCTACCCTGGCAGAGCCCGCCCTCAATGCGTTGGGAATTGCCGTGGAAGGTTTAACCGTAGGAGCGTTGAAGCGAAGCCAAATTGTGCAGATTGTGTCTATCGGCGTAGGTATGGGCATTACATTGGGTCTCGCCCGGATACTGTTCGATCTCCCCCTCGTTTGGCTCATCATCCCCTCCTACCTGCTTTTGCTGGTTCTCACCATTTTTAGCGAAGAAGAGTTTACCGCCATTGCATGGGACAGCGGCGGCGTAACCACGGGGCCTGTTACCGTGCCGCTGGTGCTGGCGATGGGGTTGGGTATTGGTGGCGAGCTCAATATTTCCGATGGATTTGGCATTTTGGCCATGGCGTCTACCTTCCCAATTGTTACCGTACTCATTTACGGGTTGTACTCGAAATTCAGACAAAATAAAACCTTAAACGAAAACGCAGATGAATAACCCGGCAGCAACCTCACACAAGGAGCGCAGGCTTTCTCCTTCAGAAACAGTGTGGCGTACACAAATGGCAAAGGGTATTTACACACCCCGCAAAGTCAGCAGGATCACCTGTGTGGTAAACCAAACCGCAAGCGAGAAGGTGGCCGACTTTTTAAGGGCAATAGAGGTGGATTCCGTGGTGGAAAATGGCCGGACCATCCGCGAATACATCAAGCCCAAAACTTTTATACCGGGAAACAAAGTAAGGCTCGAAAGCACCGTGGTGAGCGTGTTTCGTTTTTCGGTGCCGGTAGAGCATGCGAAAAAAGTAATGGAGTCGCTGGTGGTGGCAGGCGGCATGAATGTACCCGGGCGGGGCTCGGTATTCTCGCAGGACCTGGTGGAGTTTAGTAAAAACGCACCAGCTTTGAATACCTCGGCGCTGCAAACCTATGCTCAGCACGTGCCAGATGTAAATTTCCTCAGCGATCTTTCCTACGTTATCTGCGTGCTGTCGGCCCACGGAAGCGGCGAGCAGCTATCCAAAACGGCGCTGGAGCTGGGCATTTGTGTGCCGCTGCTCACCTTTGGCACCGGCAACGACATCCGCGACCAACTCGGGCTGATCCGCATCACCATTTCACCCGAAAAAGAAATTGTGAACCTGGTTATGCCGCAGCAAGACTCCGGCAGCATTATCAGGCTGCTGGCCGAAGAAACCAAGCTCGACCGCCCGGGCAGGGGCTACATCTACCAAACGCCCGTGTCGATGGGCTATGTAGACACCCGCATGAAGATTGGCAAGCAAAACTACGCCGCCTCCATTGACCAGATTATCGCGGCCATCGATACTTTAAAAATGGGCACAAACTGGAGGAAACGGCTTGATGCCGAAATGCAGAAAAACGTGAACAACACTTTCCTCAGAAAAGACAGCTGCGAAATTTCAATTGTTTCTGAAGAAGACCAAATCGACGAACTGCGGGAGGCCTGCATAAAGGTGGGTGCCACGGGGGCTGTTACCTCCAGGGTATCCGCTGTCAGGACCGAAAACGACATTGACGAACCGGTTTCGCTTATACGCAGCGAGGTGAGCGTGCCAGCCGATATGGCCGAAAGCGTGGTAGACTCGGTGCTGGCTATTGCGGCCGTACATGAAAACCCTGCCGGCAGCATCCAGGTTTTGGATGCTCCCGCGGTGTAAGTACCTGCAGCTAAAACTATTTGTGCACCTGCACTGGGCCTTTCCATGGCGAGGTTTCGGGAGCTACCACCCGCCTGCATGCACGCATAAAAAAATAGGTATAATTTGAGGGAAGGATTGGAAGGACAGCTTTCCCTTGCCTAAAATTGCAGTAACAAACCCCGGGCTTGCAGCACTTGTTGGGGTAATCAAGTCGTTTTGTTAGGCGT
>CBFGTI010000067.1:0-29092 GCA_965651695.1 uncultured Imperialibacter sp.
CACAAAAGCCGAAAAAGTTTTATTGGCCCGGGCTTTGAAATACCTGCTAAATGCCACCGGGGTGAGGTTGGCCAGGGAGGCTGCTTCTTCAAGGCTAATTTTGTTCTTGAAGTTGTCGATTACATAATGATGCACCAGGTTCATCCTGTTTCCGTCACTTTCTTTCAGCGGTTGGTTGAGGTTTCCTGAAGACACAAACCTGAACTCCTTCGAATGAGCCAGCTTATCTAATATCTTCAAAAACTGAATTACACTCCCCACTCCGTCCGAATTCACCATTTCCTGCATCCAGTTTTTTACCGTTTGCCGTGTATTTCCAAAGTATTCCATTCCCTGCCGGGCCTTTTCAAAAAGCAGCTTCAATGCCGATAACTCCTCCTTTTGAAGAGCCTGGCTGCCAAGAAAGTTCTCATGGAAGTAGATAACAATACCTCTGGCCCGCAAAGAGCTGTCTTTCTGAAAATAAGACTCGTGGCAGCGCCACAAATGCGGCAAATTGGGACCCGTCAGCAATAGGTCGCCTTCCTTAAAAGGCTTAATTGTGTCGCCAATAAACCTGGTACCGTGCCCCTCCAAAACTACAAACAGCTGGAACTCCGGATGAAAGTGCCAATTGGGATCAAAGAAAGGCTCATCCAGGTATTTTACCACAAAAACCCTTGTATCGGGAATAGCCGACTTTTGTATTGGAGCTCGCATGAAAACTAAGAAATAGACACGGACAGCACAATTTTCTCTTAAAGAACTCACAATATAGCGCTTTTACGCTAAAAAACAGTCAGAAGTGGCTAAAAAACAGAGAGACTTTATCATATAAGATTTGGAATATTGATATGACGTTGTTTGGTTAGTTCCACTATGCTTCTCCGCCTGTTCGTCTCAAGACGAACGGGCGGGAAGGATAACCCCGATTTTCTCCACGGGTCGACCGTTGCCTTAAACCGTATTTACAATATAATAACCTGCTTTAAACTTGCTGAAGATGAAATGCTCATTCCAACATGTCCTGCAAAGGATCAACGCCCTTGCCCCCATACTTTTCGCAATTCTGATTTTTGCTTCGTCGTGCAGCCGCGATACCGGCCCCAGGCGAATCGAGATACTGTTTCTCGGCCACGCCAGCGAGCACCATCCATCTGAAAAGTATGCGCCCATTCTTGCGTCGGCTGTATTTAAAAAAGGCATTAATATTTCCTACACCAACAACCCCGCCGACCTGAACGCCGACAATCTTTCCCGGTTCGACGGGCTGATCCTGTATGCCAATCACGATTCCATTAGCGCAAGCCAGGAAAAAGCACTGATGGATTTTGTGGAAAGCGGTAAGGGGTTTCTTCCTATCCACAGCGCCTCGTGGTGCTTTCGCAATTCCCCCGACTTTATTCAATTGGTCGGCGGGCAGTTCAAAACCCACGAAACGGGCACGTTTACCGCACCAATTCTCCTTCCGGACCACCCGGTTATGCAAGGGCTGGAGGAGTTTGAAACCTGGGATGAAACCTACGTGCACGACAAAATTACCGACGACAAAACGGTGCTGATGGAGCGGGTTGAAGGAAACCGCCGCGAACCCTGGACCTGGGTGCGCAACCAGGGTAAAGGCAGAGTTTTTTATACGGCATACGGGCACGATGAGCGTACCTGGCAAAATCCGGGATTTCAGCAGCTAATTGCCAATGCTATCTTTTGGGCTGTTGGCGACGAGGTGGCCCAAAAGGCGAAGGATTACCCCATTGCGGAACTGCAGTACTCAGAAGCAGTTATACCCAACTACGAAAAACGGAACCCTCCACCAATGCTGCAGGCACCGCTTACTCCGGAGCAGTCGATGCAGCACATACAGGTACCGCCCGGTTTTGAGCTGCAGCTTTTTGCTTCCGAACCCGACGTGATAAACCCCATATGTATGGCCTGGGATGAAAAAGGAAGGCTTTGGGTGGTGGAGACGGTTGACTACCCCAATACAGTACGTGACGAAGAAGGTGAAGGCGACGACCGAATCAAAATACTGGAAGACACGGATGGCGACGGTAAGGCAGACAAATTTACTGTGTTTGCCGAAAACCTGAACATCCCCACCAGCATGGTATTTGTAAACGGCGGGGTGCTGGTATCGCAGGCTCCTGTTTTTCTGTTTCTCAAAGACACAGATGGTGACGACAAAGCCGACGTAAGGGAAGCCGTAATAGAAGGTTGGGGTGTGTCTGATACCCATGCCGGCCCCAGCAACCTGCGCTACGGCTTTAACAATCGCATTTGGGGCACGGTGGGCTACGCCGGTTTCGAAGGCAACGTGGGCGGCGAAAATTTTGTCTTTAACCAGGCGGTTTTTACCCTGCGCCCCGATTTCGAGAATATGGAGCATCACACCCGAACCACAAATAATACATGGGGCCTTGGGTTTACCGAAAACAATGATGTGTTTGTATCGACAGCCAACAACACCCATACGGCGTTTGTAAATGTGCCTTACCGGTTCACCAAAATGGTAAAGAACTTTTCCAACGATTTCGCTACCAAGCTGGATGGGCACTATGCCATGCATGCCGTAACACCCAATGTAAGGCAGGTAGACGTATTCGGTGGCTTTACCGCAGCGGCGGGGCACAATTTCTACACTGCGCGCAAATGGCCAAAAGAATATTGGAACAGGGTGGCATTCATAGCCGAACCCACCGGCAGACTTGTACACAAAGGAGTTTTTGAAGCGGATGGCTCCGGCTTCAAAGAAACTGACGGATGGAATATACTTGCCAGCTCCGATGAATGGGTAGGGCCCGTGCATGCCGAAGTAGGGCCCGATGGAGACCTGTGGGTGCTCGATTGGTACGACTTCATCATTCAGCACAACCCAACACCTGAAGGTTTCGAAAACGGAAAGGGCAATGCACACATCAACCCGCTCCGTGACCGTGACCGGGGCCGCATCTACCGTATTGTGGCCAAAAATGCTCCAAAGCAAAAGAAAGTGGAGCTAGACCCCACCGACGCTGAGTCGCTGCTGGAGGGGCTAAAGAGCGACAACCTTTTCTGGAGACTAACTGCGCAGAGGCTGCTGGTGGAGTCTAAAAACCAGGCAGTGCTGCCCGACTTGTACCAACTCATCCGCAACTCGCAGGAAGACGAAATAGGCGTAAATGCACCTGCCATTCACGCTATTTGGACGGTGCAAGGTTTGGGTGCTTTGGACGGGAACAACGCTGAAGCCACGCAAGCTGTAACAAACGCACTGCGTCATAAAAATGCCGGCGTGAGAAAAGCAGCAATACAGGCACTGCCAAAAAACAAGACTACACTTGAAGCCTATATCAATGCCGGGTCCTTTAGCGACTCGAACCTCAACACACGTTTGGCAGCTTTCATCGAATCACTATACTTTGAGCCGGCAACCGAGATGGGCGAGATACTTTTCGCTGCCGCCCAGTCGCAGGAAAATGCCGATGACCAATGGCTCTCCAAAGCAATAAGGGCTTCGTCGCTGGTTCACAAAAACAGCTTCCTGGCTTCATACCAGAATGCCAGCCAGCAACCTGATGCTGAAAGCCTCGCCGGGCAAATCTATACCAGCACCAGCTTCACCTTGCTCCATATCGGCAACGACGACTACGTGGCGGCAGATGCCTTTCCATCCCTTGACGGTAAAGAAGTGTACATTAGCGGCAACATCTGGAAAGGGGGCAACGACATCATGAATGGTATGCTTTTCCAGCATGGCGACAAAGCCAATGGGTACGGCGTATACACCGAAGACAATAGTTTTGTGATGGTAGTAAACCAACAGGGAAAAACCTACACAGCCAAAGGAACCGTTGAGTTGCCTGTTAGCTTCAAGTTCGAATTCCAGCTCAGAAAAGACGGAACCGCAACTTTGCTGGTAAACAACTCGCCCGCTGTGTCCTTAAAAACAAGGGGCACCTTTAAAGGGGTTCTCAGCCAGGGCCTCAGGATAAGCAAAGAGGCTGAGGGAATGAAACCTGTTGCATCATTTAAGGCAGAATCGTTCAATCGGCCGATCTACAACGTGGTTGCAGAAGTGGGCGGTGACAATAATCTCTCAGCTTCGCTAGATGCCGACAAAGTAATAGTGCTGAAGGTGATCCCCAATAAAATGGAATACGACCTGAAGCAACTGGAAGTAACGGCCGGGCAAACAGTGGCCATTATTCTGGAGAATACCGATTTTATGCAACACAACCTCCTTATAGTGAAGCCCGGCACAATGGAAACGGTGGGTGCTGCTGCCGACAAAATGGCTTCGGACGCAAAAGGTGCCGAAAAAAATTACATTCCCGATATTCCGGAGGTTTTGTTCTCCACCAGGCTGGTAAACCCCAACGAGAAGGTAATTCTTACTTTTACTGCACCCGACAAACCCGGAGACTATCCGTACCTATGTACGTTTCCCGGCCACTGGCGCATTATGAACGGCATATTGAAGGTAACCTCAGCAGGAGCCACCTCAACAGACTAATTTAATCCTATACACGGAAACAGACATTAAACGAAAGTGAATATAAAATTTGCAGCAAGCACCTGGCTCTGGACCAGTCCTTTTAACACTAAATCAATTGCGCTTTTCCCTAAAATAAAAAAGCTGGGGTTCGATGCGGTTGAGATAGCGGTTGAAGATCCGTCTCTTATCGACTCCGGCGCGGTTAACCATGCGCTGAGGGAGAATGACCTGCAGCCAGTTATATGTGGCGCCTTTGGCCCAACCCGCGACCTTACCAATGAAGATCCGGCGGTGCATCAGAATTGTTTCGACTACATCGAGCAGTGTTTTGACATATGCGAAGCAGTAGGAGGAAAATTTCTAGCCGGCCCAATGTACTCCGCTGTTGGCAAAGCACGCCTGGTGTCGGCGGAGCAGCGCAAACGAGAGTGGGACCTGGCAGTGAAAAATCTCGGAAAAGTTTGCGAAAGCGCAGGGAAACGGGGCCTCCATATTGCCTTGGAAGCTCTCAACCGCTTCGAAACAGACCTTATCAACACCTCCAAAGACCTGGTGCGGCTGGTTGGCGACATCAATCATCCCGCCGCCCGGATAATGGTCGACAGCTTCCACATGACTATCGAAGAGCAAAACCTGGCGGAAGCTGTTAAATTGGTAGGCGACAAGCTTATCCATGTGCAGGTATCCGAAAACCACCGGGGCATTCCTGGCACCGGTCAAACCCGCTGGAATGACCTCCGTGAAGGTCTTGAAGCGGTAGGCTATGAAGGAATTGTGTCGATTGAAAGCTTTACGCCCGAAATAAAGGAGCTGGCAGGCGCTGTCTGCATCTGGAAACCATTCGCTGAAAACCAGGATGAATTTGCCCGGGAAGGACTGAGGTTTTTGAACAGCTGGCTAAAGGCACCTGGAAATGGCCAGAGCGCCAAAGGAAATGGGCAAAACACTGTTGTTAATCGGGAAAACGCCTGAAAGAAGAGGAAGCCGTGATGAAAAATGGCCCAACCGCTGCATACTTCGAAATGACGCAAGGTTGCGGGGGCAGGATCGCAGTATTTTTGAACTAAAACGCTATTATACCAACGCTTAAAAGAAACATTATGCCAAACGGAACTATCAACGTAGCCATTATAGGCCTCGGCTTTGGTGCCGAATTTATTCCCATATACCAAAAATTGCCCAACGCTAATATGTATGCCATTTGCCAGCGCAACAAGAAGAAGATGGACGAAATTGGCGATGCCTTTGGTATAGAGAAAAGATATACCGACTACGCTGAGCTCCTCAAAGATCCTGATATCGACGCCGTGCATATCAATACCCCCATTCAAAACCACGCAGAGCAGTCGATAGCCGCATTAAAAGCCGGCAAGCACGTAGCATGTACGGTGCCCATGGCCACCACGGTAGAAGAGTGCCGGCAGATTGTAGAGTTGGTAAAGCAAACCGGGCTCACCTACATGATGATGGAAACCGTGATCTACAGCCGGGAGTTTCTTTTTGTTAAAGAAATGTATGAAAAAGGCGAAATGGGCAAAATTCAATTCCTTCGGGCTTCGCACCAGCAGGAGATGGCTGGCTGGCCGGGCTACTGGGAGGGCCTGCCGCCTATGCACTATGCCACACACTGTGTGGGCCCCGTGCTGGCACTTACCAAAGGCGAAGCTGAGTATGTGTCGTGCTTCGGGTCGGGCCGCATTGATGAAAAGCTTATCCCGAAATACAGTTCTCCATTTGCCATAGAAAGCTGCCACATCAAATTCCGCAACACCGATCTATCTGCAGAGATCACACGCTCACTTTTCAACACGGCCCGGCAGTACCGCGAAAGTTTTGATGTGTACGGCTCCAAAAAGTCTTTCGAATGGACACTGATTGAGCACGAGCCATGCGTGATTCATACGGGAGAAACACCAGAGAAGGTAACGGTGCCCGACTATGCGCACCTGCTGCCGAAGGAAATACAGTCTTTCACCACCGCGGGTGTTTACGACTCCGACGAAAACCAGCACCTGTCGTTTATTCAGGGAGCAGGACACGGCGGTTCGCACCCTCACCTCGTCAACGAATTTATCAGCGCCCTTACAAACAAAAGGGAACCCTATCCCAATGCAAGGCAGTCAGCCAACATTACCTGCGTTGGCATACTGGCACATGAGTCGGCTATGAAAGGTGGGGAAATTATCCGTTTGCCGGATTTTACAGTTTCCAAATAACACTTCTCACAGGGCAGCACCCTCTTTTCACTGCCCTGTGAATTTTAGCTATTTTTGTAGGGAGACCGGTTGATATATGAAAAAAGAATGCCCGTCATGCGCGATGAATGTGGAGGCTAAAACCAAAAACTGCCCCGTGTGCGGGTACGAATTTGCCGAACACTCCACCAGCTACCGATGGGTAGCGCTGCTTCTGGCGTTGTTGTTTCTTCTCTACCTGGTCTTGTGAAAAGCCCTATTGTATTTTTTCCTGAATCTTTTCTTCCTGAATTTTCTCCAGAAACACCCTTCTGAAGCGCCCGGCTACATAAGACGTGCCCAATATTAAAAGATGATTTTCCGAATCAACCACCACGGAGGATAAAGTAAATGGATTGGCGTAACCTACGTGGAAAAGGCCAGCAAAATTACCCGTCGCCGCCACGTAGAAGTACAAGGCTATTTGCCTGCTCTTGGTTTCGGCAGCGTATACAATGTAGTTTACCCCATCAAGCGAGTAATTTGCCATTGCTACAGGTGTGTACGGCCTCCACTCTGCCGCATTGCTCGTGTACAAATCTGACGTAGACGATACGCCTGTGGTGTTCAGGCTAACCGACGGATACAGGAAGTTGTCTTCGAACTGGTACCCCGAGAGCGCGAAAGTACTTCCACCAATAGGCAAAATGTTTCTCACTCCGGCATCGGTAAACTGCCCCTGCACTACGCCGGCAGGGTCAGCTGCAAAGTTAGAAAACACCAGCGAGAGGCTGTAGTTGAAAAAGCCGTTGAAGTAGTAAAGAGAAGACGATGCTTCTCCGCAGAAAAAAGGCAACGCCTTTTCCTCCGGTTGCAGGTAATGATCAACAATGGCTTCTTCTACGTCGCTGCCGGGCCCAATAGAATAGGCAACAAGCGAAGTAACTGTGCCGTCCACAGCAATTTTGCTCAGCACCGACACTCTATCTTCGGGGTGGTAGCTTAACAATAAAAACTGGCCATCGCTGGCAAGAGAAGAGGCCAACGGATAGTACAGTGGTGCGTTGGGTATGATGGTAGTTAAATTACCAAAGCCAGCATTAAACGACACCAGGTTAACTCTCAGGCTAACCGGGTCCATGGCGAAAAAGTAGAAGGTGTCGCCAATTCGCATCAGGTCCGGGGTGGGTGCCACCAAATCTGCCGAGAAATTGAATCCTGCCTCATAATCGCCATCCGAGGCTATCCGCTGCAGCTGAATGCCAGGAAACTGTGAGCGGTCCAGTGTAGTGGTCGACAAAATCATATAACCGTCAGTTATCTCTTCAATATCCAGCGGCCGGAAATCGAGGTTATAGTTGCTGTGGTCGTAGATTCTGGCAAAGGAGGTATTGGGCACTTCATCGTCTTTATTGCACGCCAGCAGAGAAACAGCCAGGAATAAGAGTAGATATCTGGTCATAGCAAATTAATAAGCCTGAAATTGTTTATCGATATATCTGAGCGGGAACACAAAACTGATAGACGCCACCCAATGCTGATAGTGTAACTCATCGTTGAGGTCGCCAAGCGAAGTAAGCTCATTTTGGCTTGCTCCCTCCCGGGTAATACTGCTCATCGACTGGTTAAAGCTGATTTCAAGCACCGACCGGATGTTCCAGTAATCGTAGCTTACGCCTCCCCCGGCCAGCCAGCCGTAGTAGTTTTTGAAAGCGTCTTTTACGCCCAATCGCAAAGTGCCGCCGTCAATCTGCCTTGGCTCTCCAAAAGAGTAATCTGTTTGGGTTATTTCAACTTTTCTCTCAGCGCCGGTAAGGAAAGAATAATACATGCCTCCCATTACAAACGGCCTCAATTGTCCGCTTTGGATTACATCGTACTTTACAAAAAGAGGCACGTTAATTACATCTATTCGTTGCTCCGAAACGTAAGTGGTTGAAAAGCTCTCTGTTGGCTGCTCGCCGTTCCACTCCAGGCTGTTGGTATAAGAGTATCTGCTTCGCTGGTACATGGGGTGAAATCCCACCGAAATGCCTTTGTGATAAAACGTCATTTCCAGCCCGGCCTGCCCGCCAGGCAGCGCATAGCGGTCGTATACCTTCAAAAGCCTGTCCGTATCATAGTCTATTGGGCTAAATCCGCTGTACCTGGTCTGCGGCACAGCGTTGGCGTAGTTCATACCAAACTTTATCCCCAGCCAAAACTGAGTATCGAGAAAGCTACTGCCTGGTTTCTGCCCCGGCTTTTTTCTTTTGGGCTGTGCCTGGGCAACTGCCAGCATGGTGAGCAAAAGCAAAGCCGTAAATATGCTCGCTTTACCTGATAATAATCTTCCTGGTTTCATTAAGCTTTTCGGAGTTTACTTTTAAAAAGTATATACCATTGGTAAGCACGGGCAACTGCATTTTCACTTCCTGGCTTCCCGGAGTCAATTTCTGGCGGAAAGACAGAACCACAGCCCCCGTCTCATTTATCAGCGAGAAGTTCGTCTCCTGCACATCATTTACTTTCACTTTCACAAAAAGTACATCGCTGGCCGGGTTGGGATAAACGCTTTCCACCTTAAAGTGAGTCGAAAGATGGTCGCTGCTACCCGTAATCACCTCTTTAATCACAGCCATAGGCTCATAGCTACCTCCCTCTTCCCTCGGGCCATCTATCAGATCCTGGAAAAAAATATCGTTGGCAATCACAGCTTTATCTACACCCATCCATTCATGCAGTATATTGGCGTAGATCTGCCTGAAGTCGAACTGCATTTCCACGTTATTCTGCGTTACGTCCGGGTTAGTACCATACACTCCCGGCTTCGCACCGCTGCCAAACATCATTACGGGGCCTCCCGTGCCATGGTCGGTGCCGTAGCTGCCGTTTGAGCCTATTCTCCTGCCAAATTCCGAAAGGGTCACTGTCAGCACCCTGTCTTCTATTCCCCTCGAAAGCAAATCGCGCTGGAATGCCCTAACGGCCGACGTAATATGGTGAAGCAGGGCGCCATGTACTCCCATGGTGGGATTATAGTCTTCTACCTGGTTGGCGTGGGTATCGAAACCGCCAATTTTTAACAGAAATACTTTCGTCTTCAGGCCGCCGCCCAGCAAGCGGGCCACCAACTGAAACTGTCCTGAGAGCGGATTGCGCTGACTTCCGGCCGGTGCATTAAAAGGGTACAGTTCCGGGTATGTTACGCTTGTTGCCGCGCCACTTTCATATACCTGCAGCAGCCTTTTTATATACGTTTCGGATTTATCTTCCAGCCCCAGGATCCAGTTCATCTCCTTTCCGTAGGGAGAGTTGTTGAGAAATGAGGGCGGATTCCCCCGCGGATCGAGCCCTTCATCCTCAAAACCATTCAGTTGTTCCACAAGGCTGGCAAGTCCGCCGGGGCTCCCTCCAAGAGAAATAGAGGTAGGAATATTGCCGTCTTGATGAAAAAGTAGCGACATGTCGTTTCCCATTTCCAGTGCCAGCGGGTCTGGCATTTCGGCATTCGGGAAATCCTGCGGGTATTGCTGAGGGCCGTAAAGACTGGTAAGGTAGCGGCCGATCCAGCCCGAACTGAAATAGTCGTCGGAAGTGCCGCCCATAAACCAGATATCGGTACCGCGAAAGTGCGATCCGTTGTTGTTTTTGTACGACACCCCCTGAAATACCGCTGCCTTTCCCATGTCGTACAGGTATTTGAAATCGAGCATGTCGGGGTGCACACCCACCTGGTCGGCCGAGGGTAAGGTGCTGTCGAGCGGTATAAGCGTACGGTTGCCTACCTTGTGCGGAATGGCAATGTTGGCTCTGCGGCTGGAGTAAAGATCGTATTGCTCGATGGGGATGAAAGTGTTGAGGCCGTCGTTTCCTCCGTTTAGCTGCAGTATCACCAAAACCCTGTCGTTGTCGCTTTGGGCGGCCAGCCTCCTCATGGGCTCATGAGAAGCCAGAAGCTTAATTGGAATACCCTGGAGCGCGAATGGCATGCCCGCGGCAAAACCCAGATTCTTTATAAAATTTCGTCTTCTCATGTTACATCAGTTGATATTCAGGCGATTGCAGCATGGTATTCAGCAACGTGGTGAGCTGGTTGGTTACTACCTCCCCATCCACACCATTTTGCCAGCGGAAGGTCCACGAAGCCTCAGGGTCGGCATCTATCTGTGGTGTATACAAAAAGGCATTCAAAAAGAAATTAAGGCGCTCTACAGTTAATTCGCTCGTTGCCGACGCATCAAACGAGAGATTTTCCGCCATCGGCAAAAAGAACTCTGCAAGCGCAATAATAAGCGAGCGAGCGTTGGCCGCAGTGGCTGCTGGTATATACGCTTTCACAAAATCGAGCGCATTTACCATGCCTGGTTCTGCAGCGGCTTCCATGGTAAGGTGCTGCCGAATAAAGTTGTAGCGATTTGTCAGGTAGTTGGTCGTAATCCAGGCACGGTTAAATATCGGGTACTGGTGGTACGCCGAATAACCGGCTACCTCAAAGGGCTCGTAATAATCCATTCCCTGCAGGCCTATGGTAGCCAGCATCGACCCGGTAAAAGAATAGAAACCCGCGAGATCGGTCTGAGAATCGGGGCATTGCACGCCCGTTGATTTCATAAATCCGAGCGTTAAATCTATCGGCGATTTGATGATGCTCCCAAAGTGATCATCTTCAACACCGCTGCCCGATTCATAAAACTCCTGGCTGGTAAACAGCGCTTCCAGGGTCGGCTGGAGTTTAAAACCGTTAGATGAAAACACGTCGGCAATATCCTGCACCACACTGCTTTGAATTGCTTCGGTAATTTCGTGATAGACAAAAAACCGGTAAATTTTGCGAGCCATATTACGGGTCGTTTCCGGTTGGGCGGAAATCATGCCCACCAGCTGGTCAAGCTCGTCGAGCATGCTAAGGGCCGTTGGTTGTCCGCCGTTCAAAAGCGTCGGATCCGCTTGGATAACGGTATTTCCCATTCGCTGGCTGAAGGTCTTCACACCATTATCGTGGCTGGAGCCAATGTTGCCCCCTTTGATAATCCCGGTGGGAAGTCCGGTATCTTCGTCAATGTTGGAAAGCGACTCGTCTGCATTAAAACCCGACAATACCCGGGCACCTTCCTGCACATCCTGCTCGGTGTAGTTTACATAGTCGCCCTGGAATTCCGCCTCGGGTAAACTGCCTTCCAGGCCCCTGCCAATAGAATAAAGCTCCAATAGCTCACGTGCATAGTTTTCGTTGGGGCTGCCTTTTACGTTGAGACGGCCATCAAGGAAAACCAGCATTGCGTTGTCGAGACTTATTTTTTTTGTCAATTCTTTCAAATTCTTCGCCACCACTCTGTCGTCAATTCCGAGGTCGGGGTCGCCAGTAATGGTGAGATCCGCTTTATCGAAAGCGTAAAAGCGAAATAACGCAAGCTGGTAATAAATAGCCCTGCTGCTGTTCACTACCAACTTTTTGGTGGTGAAATGGGTGTGAAAAAAGTACACCAGCCGTTCCCTGAAGGCATAAGACAGGCTTTGTTCGGCAGGTACGCCGGCGCTCATCATCTGCCCAAGGTGCCACTGAAGCAAATATTGCTCAAGCTCAAAAGGCTCGCTGTTGGCGTCGGTAGTGCCGGAAGTAATCCACTCCTGCCCGGTAAGCGGGTCCACGGGCAGTGGCGGCTGGGGTAAATCGTTCTGAAAAAGCCTCTCCACTGCTTCCTGCGGTGTAAGCCCGGCAAATTCTTCTACCTGCGCCGGGGTAGCCCCAAAGCATGCTCGCCTCAACAGATGCGCTGCTCTTTTTTTTCCAAGAAGGCTGGTGAGCGGGGTTAGCGCCATAACATAAGAAAGTTATAAAAATCAAATATCAGAAAAAGACCGGGTGCTGAATAGCTTTTAAAAGACTAAACTACAAATCTAATTTTATTTATAATTATTCTTGAATAAAGAAAAATTCAAGTCTTTTCAAGCTGGCCCCTACCCCCTTTACGGCCACAGTCCCATTTGATGGAGCGAGGATACGAATATTTAAGACAGTTTTTTTGCATTCGATATCCTTAAATAATGCATATTACACAACCTAAACTACTTAAACCTACTATGCAGACTTTTGAAACCCTCGACTGGGTAGTAATTGCCGGTTACTTTCTTATCATCGCAGCGGTCGCAGCCTGGGTTATTTCCCGAAAGCAAAAAACAACTGAAGATTATTTTCTCGCGGGCCGAAACATGGGTTGGTTCGTGGTAGGAGCTTCCATTTTTGCCTCCAACATTGGCTCCGAGCACGTGGTTGGCCTTGCAGGCACTGGTGCAGGTGGCAAAATCCCGATGCTTATCTACGAGTTGCACGCATGGATAGTGCTCATGCTCGGGTGGGTATTCCTCCCTTTTTACATCCGCAGCGGCGTTTTTACCATGCCCGAGTTTCTCGAACGCAGGTTCAATTCCAGCACCCGCTGGTTTCTTAGTGTGTTCTCTCTTGTGGCGTATGTGCTCACCAAAGTTTCAGTTACTGTGTATGCAGGCGGCATCGTAATAGCGTCGCTCCTGCAAATCGACTTTTGGTTTGGCGCTCTCACTACAGTGGTGCTCACGGGAATATACACAGTACTGGGCGGCATGCGGGCCGTTGTATACACAGAGGCGCTGCAAACTGTGGTGCTGGTAATTGGCGCCGCCACGCTCACATTTATTGGTCTCGACGCAGTAGGGGGGTGGGAAGGTATGAAAGCCTCTATTGAACCCGGGTATCTGAACATGTGGAGACCACCCAGTGATCCGGATTTCCCCTGGCCAAGCCTTGTTTTCTCTAGCACCATTGTGGGCATCTGGTATTGGTGTACCGACCAGTACATTGTGCAGCGGGTATTGGCGGCAAAAAATATCAAAGAAGCCCGCCGCGGCACAATCTTTGGTGGCTTGCTCAAACTCCTGCCCGTATTCCTTTTCCTGATCCCCGGCATAGTGGCGCTGGCGCTCAAAAACAAAGGCGAGCTTTCGTGGGATACACCCGACCAGGCGTTTGCCACCCTGCTGATGAACAAGATGCCCATTGGACTACGCGGCTTGATAGCCGCTGGTTTGCTGGCCGCGCTAATGAGCTCACTCGCATCCGTTTTCAACTCGTGCAGTACGCTTTTTACAGTTGATATCTATAAAAAGCTGAAACCAAATACTCCGGAGAATCAATTGCTTAAAATCGGGCGGATAGCCACCACCATTGTAGTAATACTGGGTATAGCATGGATTCCGATTATGCAGAATATTTCGGGCGTATTGTACGAATACCTGCAGTCGGTGCAATCTTATATTGCACCCCCCATCGCAGCTGTTTTTCTGTTGGGCATCTTTTACAAACGAATTAACAGCCGCGGTGCATTAACCACGTTGGTTGTCGGCCTTATTGTGGTTTTTATCCGGCTCGCTTTGGAACTATCGGCCGGTTCGCTCGGGCAAGGAACATTGCTGCACGCTTTTGGTACTGTCAATTTCCTCACCTTTTCCTCTTGGTTCTTCCTGTTTTCGGTGGCGCTCTGCCTTACGGTGAGCCTCTTTACGGCTGCCCCTTCGTTAGAACAGATTAAAGGTCTTACGTTTGGCACTTTGAGCAGCGAGCAGAAAGCCGCCAACCGCAGCAGCTATAATGTGTGGGACATCGTGTTCTCCGCAGTGGTTATTGCTATCGTGATATACATCATGACTACCTTCACAGGTTAAGCTCCTAATGACAACCGAATAAAATCAAAGCCATTGCAGAAAAAGCTTTTCGAAAGAGAAGCTTTTCTTTTATGTTTAGTATGGCAGTTCCAGCATTACTGCATTTTTCCTACACCTACTATGTCAAACAAGACTAACTACACCTGGGGGTTTATTTTAGTAACTTCCTTGTTCTTTTTATGGGGCTTCCCAAACGACCTCACCAATCCAATGGTGGAAGTCTTTAAAAATGTTTTAAATATTTCAAATGTTAAAGCATCCTACGTGCAGCTGGCTTTTTATGGAGGTTATGGCACCATGGCCATTCCCGCAGCTTTGTTCATTCGGAAGTACAGCTACAAATCCAGCATTATTCTGGGGCTCTTCCTCTTTATGGCTGGTTCATTCCTAATGTACCCATCTGCTCAACTCGTTAGTTACGATCTTTTTCTAGTGTCGTTTTACATTCTGACCTTCGGCCTGGCATTTCTCGAAACTACCGCCAATCCAATGATCCTGGAAATGGGATCTCCGGAAACAGCAACACAACGACTAAACTTTTCTCAGGCATTCAATCCCATGGGTGCACTTACGGGACAGGTGATTGCGAGAATTTTTGTAATCGACAGGCTTGAAACGAAAATAGGAGCCGATGCCACATCTCTTTCCGGCTCACTTACTCCGCAACAAAAGCAACAAATTATTGAGCATGACCTTGCGACAGTGAGTACGCCCTATATCATACTGGGATTTGTGGTTCTTGCCGTCATGATCATGTTTATGGTTGTGAAAATAGATAACCCGACCAAACATGTTGAGCGGCTTGATTTCAGAACCACATTCAGAAAGCTGTTTTCCAATAAAGATTATTACGAAGGCGTACTGGCCCAGTTCTTTTACGTGGCTTGTCAAATCATGGTGTGGACATTCATATACCAATACGTCACCAATTTAAACGACCATCGCGCTCCGGATGATCAGCTCAACTCAACCGTGTATGTAGTGGCGTCCACCGTTATGTTTCTGACCGCGAGATGGATATGTACCTTCCTTTTCCGGTACACGAATCCTGCAAGGCTTATGCTCATTTTCGCTGCTCTGGGGATTATCTTCTGTATGGGTGCAATATTTATCGCAGGAATGGCCGGCCTATACTGCCTTGTGGGCGTTTCTTTTGCCATGTCGCTGATGTTTCCGACAATCTACGGGATCGCCCTGCGCGGAATGGGTGACGAGGCAAAGCTTGGTTCTGCGGGCTTAATACTGGCGATTGTAGGAGGAGCTTTAATGCCTCCTCTTCAGGGAAGCATAATCGACTGGGGAGGAAACGGCTTAAACGACCTGAAGTTGTTTGGCTACATACCGGAGGTAAACTTTTCGTTCATCCTGCCCCTGATGTGCCTGCTTTTGGTGGGAATCTATTGCATAAGGGTAATAAAAAGAGATGCAAGCAACCGTAAATCCGCGCATTTGGCATGAAGACCTACTACCTGGCATTAGACCTGAAGGACGACCCGCACCTCATTGCCGAATATGAGATGCATCACCAAAAGGTATGGCCTGAAGTGGTGGAAAGCATAAAAGCGGCCGGCATCAACAACATGGAAATTTACCGTTTCAGCAACCGGCTGTTTATGATAATGGAGGTGAACGATAGTTTTACATTCGAAAAGAAAGCGAATATGGACGCCGCAAATGAAACCGTGCAGGAGTGGGAACACCTGATGTGGAAATACCAGCAGGCCATACCGGGAGCCAAACCGGGAGAAAAGTGGGTTTTGATGGAGAGAATCTTTAAACTTAAGGAGTAAAAAAGGACGTGTACAATTTCAAAAATAAATCTGTAGTTATTACCGGCGGGGCCAGCGGCATTGGCAAAGCCACCGTTTTTGCATTTGCCCGCCAGCTGGCCAGCGTACATTTGCTCGACGTAAACCAGGAAAGCATTGATGCGACACTGGAAGAATTGCGGAAGGAAAATCTGGAGGCAAAGGGCTATGGCTGCGACATACGTGACCAGCAAGCGGTAAGGGAGCTCTTCAGCGCGATTGGGGAAATCCACGTTTTGGTTAATAATGCAGGCATTGCGCACATTGGCAGGGCAGATACCACCAGCGAGGAAGACTTCCAGCGAATAGTTGACGTAAACGTGAAAGGGGTTTACAACTGCCTGCACTCGGTAATTCCAATCATGAAAAAAATGGGGGGCGGTGTCATTCTCAATATGTCGAGTGTGGCGGCACAAGTTGGCATAGCCGACCGTTTTGCATATTCCATGAGCAAAGGTGCCGTGCATGCCATGACTCTCTCGGTAGCAAAAGACTACCTGCGCGACAATATCCGGTGCAATTCGGTATCGCCCGGGAGAGTACATACACCGTTTGTAGACGGCTTCCTGGCGAAGAATTACCCCGGTAAAGAACAGGAAATGTTTGAGAAACTTAGCAAAACGCAACCGATCGGCCGCATGGGCAAACCCGATGAAATTGCCGGCCTGATTCTGTATTTGTGTTCAGACCAGGCCTCATTTATTACCGGTACCGATTATCCCATCGACGGCGGATTTTTAACACTGAATACGTGAGGGAGTCCGGACATTATATTGAAGAAGCAGACCCGAAAGCCGCTTATCATTCATTTCTGAAGTGACGGGCAAACTGACTTGGCAAAAAACATAATATTCACACATATCAATAAAATGAAACTACTACGACACGGCGCCGCCGGAAAAGAAAAACCCGGCATTTTGATAAACGATGAAGCATACGACCTCTCCGGCTTTGGAGAAGACTTCAGCGAAAGCTTTTTTGAAAACGACGGGCTAACCAGGTTGAAAAAATACATGGAAAGCAATGCGGGAAAGCTGCCAAAAGTACCAGCCGGAAGCCGGCTTGGAAGCCCCATCGCACGGCCGTCGAAAATCGTATGTATCGGGCTTAACTTTGCCGACCACGCCAGGGAATCGAAGGCGAAAATTCCCACGGAGCCGATTCTCTTTATGAAATCGACCACATCGCTTGTGGGGCCCAACGACAATATAATGATTCCGAAAAACTCACAGAAAACGGACTGGGAAGTGGAGTTGGCCGTGGTAATTGGCAAAAAGGCAAGCTATGTGACCGAAGCTGATGCATTGAACTATGTGGCCGGTTATTGCCTGCACAACGATGTGTCGGAGCGGGAGTTTCAGCTGGAGCGCGGCGGCACCTGGGACAAAGGCAAAGGCTGCGATACCTTCGCTCCACTTGGGCCATACCTGGTTACGCCCGACGAAATAAAAGATGTAAACAACCTCCGGCTATGGCTGTCGGTCAATGGTAAAATGATGCAGGATGGCACCACCGCCGATCTTATTTTCAGGGTTCCCTTTCTCATCTCTTACCTCAGCCAGTTTATGACGCTGCTGCCCGGAGACGTTATTTCCACAGGCACCCCTGCAGGTGTAGGCTTGGGTTTCGACCCGCCGGTGTACCTGAAGCCGGGCGATGTGGTAGAACTGGGCATTGACGGTGTGGGAACTTCAAAGCAGAAGGTGGTGGCTTATGGAGCGCATTGATGCCCACCAGCACTTCTGGAAGTACGATCCGGCCCGCCACGGCTGGATAAGCGAGGAAATGAAGGTCATTCAGCGAGACTTTCTGCCCGACGACTTGCGACCGCTCTTGGCACAAATTGGGTTCGGCGGCTGTGTACTGGTGCAGGTAGACCAAACGCCGGGGGAAAATGAATTTTTCCTTTCTTTGGCGGACGAACATGACTTCATATTGGGGGTTGTGGGCTGGGTCGACCTGCAGGCGGCAGACGTGGAGGAGCAGTTGGCAGAGCTTAAAAAACACCAAAAGCTGAAGGGCTTCCGCCACATTTTGCAAGCGGAGCCCGACGAAGCCTTTATGTTACGGCCTTCGTTCAGGAGAGGAATCGGGAAGCTTCGCCAATTTGGCTACACCTACGACATACTTATTTTCCCCAACCACCTCCGCCATGCCATTCAGCTTGTGGCCGAATTTCCCGATCAGCTTTTTGTGCTCGACCACCTGGCCAAGCCTTACATTAAAGCCGGCAACATTGCGCAATGGAAAAAAGACATCGCCACACTGGCACGCCACCCCAATGTAAGCTGCAAGGTCTCGGGGATGGTAACGGAAGCCGACTGGAAAAACTGGAAAAAGGAGCATTTCACGCCGTATCTGGATGTGGCGGTAGATGCTTTCGGAACCAGCAGGCTAATGTTTGGCTCCGATTGGCCGGTTTGCCTCTGTGCAGCGGCTTATGAAGATGTAGTTGGGATAGTCGAATCATACTTTGCTGGCTTCTCGGCTGATGAAAGAGCTGCAGTGTGGGGCGGCAATGCAAAATTGTTTTATAATTTGGCTAATTGATGGACCTCCAACTCAAAAACAAAGTAATCGTAGTTACCGGTGGCGGTAGGGGTATTGGTGAGGCCATTGCAAAAACGCTGGCCGCCGAAGGCGCCGTTCCGGTCATCATCAGCCGGGATGAGCCCGACAACCTCCGGGTGGTTGCCGATATAGCTAAAGCCGGTGGTAGAGCCTTTCAGCGAGCAACAGAGCTTACAAATCCCGCTGAGTGCGAGGCGGCTGTAAAGTTCGCGGTAGAAAAAGCCGGAAGCCTTGATGGACTGGTAAACAACGCAGGCGTGAACGACGGCGTGAACCTGGAAAACGGAAGCTACGAGAGGTTTATGGAAAGTATGCACAAAAACGTGGTGCATTACTACCTGATTGCTCACCATGCACTACCTCATTTGAAAAAATCGAAGGGGCCGATCGTAAACATTACGTCGAAAACTGCGGAAACCGGGCAGGGAGGTACCTCCGCCTATGCAGCGGCTAACGGTGGCCGCAATGCCCTCACTCGCGAGTGGGCCGTGGAGCTTTTAAAATACGGCATCCGCGTAAACGCCGTGGTGGTAGCCGAGAGCTGGACGCCCCTGTACGAGTGGTGGATCGCGCAGCAGCCAAATCCTGACGAACTACTAAAAAAGATCAATGCAAAGATACCGCTTGAAAACCGCATGACGACGCCTGAAGAAATTGCCAATACAGTAGCCTTTTTGCTCTCGGCAAAATCGAGCCACACAACCGGCCAGCTGATCCACGTTGATGGGGGCTATGTGCATTTGGACCGGGCGATTTAATGTAGAAACCAAAAACTCGCTTGCTCTGAGGCTTCTCCGCTCTTTCAAGGAGGGCCATCGATGGTTTTAGAGCAGTGGCAAACGAAAAACAAAAATTCAGTTATTAGCTATTGAAAAGTAATGAAATCCCTCATCTGCACTACTCCCGGGCAACTTGACTACACAGAAATTCCGGCGCCTTCCTTCAGCAAAGGCAATACCCTCCTGCGCATCAGGCGCATCGGCATCTGCGGCACCGATCTGCATGCATTTGAAGGCACGCAGCCTTTTTTTAGCTATCCCAGAATTTTGGGCCACGAGTTGGCCGGGGAGATAGTAAGAACCGACGCTCCGGGTTTTACTGAGGGCGAAAACGTCACTTTTATCCCATATTTCTGGTGTGGCACCTGCATCGCCTGCCGCACAGGCAAGCCCAACTGCTGTACCACCCTGCAAGTCTCCGGTGTACATATCGACGGCGGCATGGTAGAGGTTCTTTCCGTGCCATCGTACTCGCTGGTGCATGGCCATAGCCACACGTTCGAAGAGCTGGCCCTGGTAGAACCGCTGGCCATTGGCGCCCATGCGGTAAGAAGAGCGCAGCCGGCAAAAGGGGAGTTTGCGCTGGTAGTGGGAGCCGGCCCAATAGGGCTGGGCACCATGGAGTTTGCCCGCATAGCAGGTGCAAGAGTTATCGCTATGGACCTGAACGAGCAGCGGCTTAGCTTCTGTAAGAGCAAAGGTATTGCTGAGTTTGTGCTCAACCCCGCTGCTGAAAACCCCATTGAGGCATTGCGCGAAATAACCAGGGGAGATATGCCCACTGTAGTTTTCGATGCTACCGGCAGCCAGAAGGCCATCAACAGCGCTTTCCAATACATGGCGCACGGAGCCCGCTATGTGCTGGTGGGCCTGCAAAAAGGTGAGATCAGCTTTAGCCATCCCGAATTTCACAAAAGAGAAGCTACGCTAATGAGCAGCCGCAATGCCACCCGCAAAGATTTTGAACATGTGCTGGCATGCATGAGACAAAAATTGGTAGACCCCGCTACCTATATTACCCATAGGGTAGGTTTCGACGCGGTGAAAGCCGAATTTCCAAAGTGGCTAAAACCCGAAACCGGGGTGATAAAAGCGATGGTGGCATTGTAGCTGAACCCAAATTCGAATAATTTTAGCTTTCACAATTATCCATTCAGGGAAAATCCTCAAACCATCTTTCATGCAACTTTCCAAAAACTCCTTAAGCTCCGTTTCGTTTCCTCCAGCCACGCAAATACCCTCGGCTGGTTCGTTGGTACTGCCCGAAAAAGTAATCCAGTTCGGCACAGGCGTGCTTCTGCGTGGCCTCATCGACTACTTCATAGATAAAGCCAACCGGCAAGGCACTTTCGGTGGCAGAGTAGTGGTGATTAAATCGACGGAACGGGGCAATTCTGATGAATTTAACGACCAGGACGGCCTCTACACCCACACCATCAGGGGAATTGATAATGGCAAAGAGGTAAATGAAACGATCATCAACAGCAGCATCAGCCGGGTGCTGTCGGCGCAGAAAGATTGGAATGAAATCCTGAAGTGCGCCATCAATCCCGACATCCGGATCATCGTGTCCAATACCACTGAAGTGGGGATTACCCTAACGGAGGATGACATACAAGCCGAACCACCCGCTTCGTTTCCGGGCAAACTGCTGGCCCTGCTTTACGCCCGCTGGGAAGCCGGAATGAGTGGCTTTGTGATCGTTCCCACTGAGCTTGTTCCGGACAACGGCAAAAAGCTGAAGGGGATTGTGATCGAGCTGGCCAGGCAAAACATGCTGGAGCCGGACTTTGTTGCTTGGATTGAACATGCAAATACCTTCTGCAATTCGCTGGTCGACCGCATTGTGCCGGGCAAGTTGCCGCAGGAAGATCGCCACTTTAGCTACACCGATGAGCTGGCGATTTTGTCGGAGCCATATAGCCTGTGGGCGATAGAAAGCGCAATCCCCGAAGTAGCTGAAACACTCTCTTTCGCAAAGGCAGACAAAGGTGTGGTAATTGCTCCTGACATCGCTAAATACCGCGAACTGAAGCTCCGGATGCTGAACGGAACCCATACTATGACTTGCGGTGTGGCTGTGCTGGCCGGCATAGAAACCGTAAAAGAAGGAATGAACGACGCTGCCCTGGCTTCTTTTCTGAAAGGCTACATGATGAAGGAAGTGGCACCCGCCATCAGTGGCGAGCTGGTGTCGCTGCACGAAGCCAAAGCGTACGGCGAAACTGTACTCGACCGGTTTCGCAATCCGTTTATCCGGCACAAGTGGCTCAGCATTACACTTCAGTATACATCCAAAATGAGAATGCGAAATGTGCCGCTCCTGCTCAAACATTATGAAATACATGGCACACCGCCGCCCTATTTTGCACTCGGCTTTGCTGCCTATTTGCTCTTTATGAAATCAGAAAAACGGGCCGACGGCTTCTACGGATCAAACGGCACAGCCGAATACCTGCTGCAGGACGACCAGGCTGCGTATTTTCACCAGCTTTGGAAGGACCTTTCCGCGGAGCAAGTGGTAGCGAAAGCTCTGCGAAATACGGAGCTGTGGGGATACGACTTGACCCTGCTGGCAAGGTTTGAGGCGCTGGTAACCGAAAACCTGTTTCTCGTTGCCAGCAAAGGAATGAGGGTGGCATTAGAGACGGTCCGGTAACCGGTAACCGGTAATCCGAAGGCGGTGGCGGTCACTCATTTCGTATGTTTTGAGGGGGCCTGCTACTTCAATCGCTCCAGCCTGCCTTTCCTTTTCACGATGTTTTTATAGTCCCACTGAATGTCGCGCGACTTGGCCAGCCAGCGCTGCAGGTCGTCGCTGTTAATTTGCTCAACCGCAGTGTAGCGAGCCTCCGCCGCTTTAAACGTGCCTTCCTTGTGCAAATCCGCTTCATCGAAACTCTGTCCGCTCCAAAACAGCAAGCGCACGCAGTTTTTCAGCTTACTATAGCCCACTATGGGGTTGCCATCCAAAAACCAAACCGAATGCGCATGCCATATTTTAGACTGCGCTTCCGGCAGTCCACTGTTTATCTCCTGTGCCAGCCTGTCGCATATCGCCTTATCGCCAGCAACCTGCTTGTCGTTGTATGTCTGGATGTCTTCGCTCATTCGCTTATAGTTTTTCGGTCTTAATCCTCCTGGTTGTAAATGACGGGCATCTTACCTTTCCATCGATCCCATACATCATTTTCAGCCAACAAGCTGGCCATAAAATGCGCCACATTTATCCGGCTGGTTTTACCCGGATCGAAAATAGCGCTTCTAATGGGGGAATCATATAGTTTGTACGCCGTTACGCTGTCGTGGTCAATTAAAGAATCGGGCCGGACAACCACCCACTCAACCTGATGATTGGTCTGCCCCACTTTCACCCTTAAAAAATCAGCTGCTTTCTCGTTGTCTGCCTGAGGCGGCAAAAATAAACGAAGCAACGCTATAACGACCTTTTGCCCTACCGAGACCGGCTCGTCCAAATCTCTGTTGCTATTGCCAACAGTATTCATGAGCACAAACCTAACGGGCCTCTCCGGCGCGTTGTCTTTAATTGCAGCACAAACAAGCCTTACGGCAGCGGCAACCAACGCCCTCGGCTTTCCAAATATCCCCGCGAGGGTTAGATTGTGGCCCAGGCAGGAAGCAACACCCTCGCAGTCCCTCAAGTGGCTTGCCATCTCCTCCCTGCTAATTTCGGAAATATCGGCCTTAATTATTGTCACTCCGCTGCCGTTGTCCCAGCTGGCAGGAATCTTTGAGAATGGGCGCACTACTACTTTTACCTGCTGCCCTCTTTCCAGCAGTTGTTCCACCAGCAGCTTTCCCGTTGCACCGCTTGCACCTAGCACCAATATTGCCATTTCGTTTACTATACCTTTCTTTTTAAATAAATTTTGAAAACAGTCCCCACGCCTGCTTCGCTTTCCACATCAATTGTGCCGCCCATTGCCGTTACCTGCGTCTTCACCAGGTACAGCCCCAAGCCTTTGCCATCCACATGAAAATGAAAACGGACATAAAAACTGAAAAGGTCTTTTATATGAGCCTGCTCAATACCCAGCCCGTTGTCGGCAATTGACACGCAGATGTATTCGCCGGCGGGATAGGATGTAATCCGGATAACCGGGTTTCGTTTCGGATGCCGATACTTAAGGGCATTGCTGATCAGGTTATAGAATATGCTGTCGATGTACGTTTTTACACCAGCTGCGTCAGTGCATTCAAAAGAAGCAATAATTTCCGCGTGGTTGCGGCTAATTTCACTTTCCAGTCCAGACCGCACGAGAGTTAGCTCATCTTCAAGATTTACTACTGTAAGAGGGTCGCCAGGGCTTTGTCTGATTTCCAAAATCGCATTCAGGTCTGTGATCACCTCATCCAGCTCGCGGGTAGTCGCTACCAGCCGCTCAATTATTTCATCCTTTTCATTCTGCGAATTGGCACTGCCCAGCATAAAAACGTTTCCCAATCCTAACACGCGGGCCACCGGGGCTCGTAATTTATGCGCGGCCATAAAGGCGAATTGCTCCAGCTGCTGGCTATATGCCAGCACTTCGCCCGTTCTTTTCTTCACCTCTTCCTCCAGGATGTCGTTCTTTTGTTTTATCTCTTCGTTTTGCTTTCGAATGGTTACCTGGGCGTCGTTTAGTTGATCGTTTTGTTTGGCCAGCATGTCCATCTGCGACGCAATTTGCTCCTGTTGCTGTAGCAGCTCTTCATTTTGTGCCTCTATTTCTTCACTCTTCAGGTACAATTCATCGTTCTGCTCTTTTATTTCCCGGGTTCGCTCGGCTACCAGCCGCTCCAGTGTCTCGTTTTGCCTGGCTAAAAGCGCGGCTCGTTCTGCTTCGGATACACGTAGTTTTTCAGCTAACAGAAACTTTTTACGTGTATGATTGGCCGTAAACAACAGAGTGGGCACGCATATCAGAAACAATAATAACTGCGCCAGGTAGTTGTTCCGCAAAGCGGTATGATACCTTTTCTGAGCTTGTTCATTAATCTGGTCCTCATAGGCAAACAGCCCGGCTGCCAGTTTTTCGTACTGCAGCCACAGGTGGTAGCCTTTATCCTTATCTCCAAGAACATAAAATTCGTCCATCTGCCCCCTGTCGTACAGATCTTTAAGCATCAGGCAATAGTCGGCATAAGCTTCGATAGAGTCCTTCAAAAGTTGAAATTCAGCCAGGGGGTAATTTTGCGAAATAAGTGACTTTTCGGCGGTATGAAACAGCGAGTCTTTATCGCGCAAGGCAAACCACAGCGGATGAAGGTACTTCTCGTCGCCAAAAAGAGCGTACCCCCTTAGGCCCAGGTCCAGATTGTGAATGAGCACGATGGCAAACTGTGATACCGTTACTTTTACATCTTCGGCCTGTTTTTGAAGCAACCGGTTTTCTTCAATAATCTTGTTGTTACGATAAGTAATGATCAGCACTGAAAGCATCAGCATGATTACAACTGCAACAGCAGCAACAACTAAGCTCTTGTTGCCAAACTCTTTCATAGGGACGGTCCGGACTACTTTTGCCGATTTCGTTATGTACCGAAATGGCACATGCTTAAAAAAATGAAGAACCTGCGTTCTCTTACCAGTAAACACTCTCAGGAAAAGATCACCAAAGCAGTGTCAACCAAATTCACCCATTTTAGCTAAATATAAGGAATTAAAATGTTAAAAGCTGCGCCTTCGAAAAAGCACTGGCCTGCCGGTTCGTGCCTGGCAGTAATCCTTAATCCCCTCTTTCCTGTTAAAATCTTTTTGCACAAAGTTTCCCTATAGAAGCCTACTTCCTAACTTTAAGCCTCCGGGTTATCCGGCCATCACCAATGAAAGCAAAAGCATTAAAAGTACACCCGCTCGATAACGTGATCGTTGCTCTCAGCGATTTAAAGCAAGGTGAAACCGTTAGCGTAAATGGGGCTGCTTATACGCTCAGGGAGGATATTTCTGCCAAGCACAAGTTTACCACCGCCGACTTTGCCACGGGCGACAAGATCGTGATGTACGGAATTGTGGTGGGAACAGCCCGGCAGCCGATCCCCGCGGGGATGCGAATCTCTACAGAAAACACCGTGCATGCCGTGCAGGACCTGCAAGCAAGGAGAAAAATAACAAGCTGGGAAGCTCCGGATGTGAGCCACTGGCAGGGCAAGACATTTAAAGGTTATCACCGCACCGATGGCTCGGTGGGAACGGCTAACTATTGGGTTGTGGTGCCAATGGTTTTTTGCGAAAACAAAAATGTGGACTCGCTTAAAGAAGCGTTGCTTGAAGAGCTCGGCTATGCCAGTCCGAAAAAGTACAAGCAGTTTACCAAAAGGCTGGTGGCTATGTATCAGTCGGGGCAAAGCAGTGCCGCAATCCAGCAGGCGACCTTCGACGAAACCACCATCAGTACCGCAAACAACCCGCTTTTCCCAAACGTTGATGGCATCAGGTTTCTCACCCACGCCATGGGCTGTGGCGGCACCCGGCAGGATGCTCAGGCCCTTTGCGGCTTGCTGGCAGGATATATTACACACCCCAATGTAGCGGGTGCTACAGTACTTAGCCTTGGCTGCCAAAACGCACAGGCATCTATTTTAAAAGACGAAATTGACAAGCGCTCGCCAGCCTTTAACAAGCCATTCCAGGTGTTTGAGCAGCAGAAAATGGGACGAGAAGCCGATCTTATCGGCGAGGCAGTAAAGCAGATATTCACCGGTTTGATTGCTACCAATGAGGTGCGGCGCGAGCCTGCCCCCCTTAGCAAGCTCTGCATCGGGCTGGAATGCGGCGGGTCCGACGGTTTTTCGGGTATCTCAGCCAATCCGGCCATCGGCTATACGTCCGATTTACTCGTTGGGCTGGGAGGCTCAGCCATTCTTTCGGAGTTTCCCGAGCTTTGCGGTGTAGAGCAGGAGCTCTCCGACCGCTGCGTGGATGAGTCCACGGCAAACCGCTTTGTAGACTTGATGACCCGCTACAACCAACGGGCGCACGAAGCAGGCTCGGGCTTCGATATGAACCCTTCCCCTGGCAACATCAAAGACGGCCTCATTACCGACGCCATCAAATCGGCTGGCGCTGCAAAAAAAGGAGGCACCTCACCCGTTACCGATGTGCTCGACTACCCCGAAAAAGTATCGAAACCCGGACTGACGCTGCTTTGCACACCCGGCAACGACGTAGAATCTACCACCGCTATGGTGGGTGCAGGGGCTACCGTTGTGCTTTTCACAACCGGCCTGGGCACGCCCACGGGCAACCCAATAGCACCGGTAATCAAACTTTCGAGCAATACCAAATTGTATGAGAAAATGCCCGACATCATCGACATCAACACAGGTACCATCATTGAGGGCACAGAAACTATCGAGCAGGCAGGGGAGCGCATCCTTGAATACGTGATCCGGGTGGCTAGCGGCGAAGAAAAATGTGCGGCAGACCGCAACGGCCAGGAAGACTTTATCCCCTGGAAGAGAGGAGTTTCGCTATGACGACCGCCGGCAAAGTGCTTAGCTACGGCGAAATATTGCTGCGGGCGTCGCCGTCGTCCGACGGTGCCTGGCTTACAGGCCATTCGTTGCCTGTTTACCTGGGTGGCGCCGAGTGCAATGTGGCACATGCGCTGGCACTTTGGGGAGTGCCGGTCGGTTACTTCAGCGCCCTGCCGGCCAACTATATGAGCGATAGCATTCGCCGGTACCTCGAGAGCAGAAACATAGACGCTTCACGGATGCTGCAATACGGCAACCGCATCGGCATTTATTTCCTGGAACAGGGAGCCGACCTGAAAAACCGCGGCGTTATTTACGACCGGACGCATTCTTCGTTTGCTGAGCTGAAACCCGGCATGGTTAATTGGGACCATGTGCTCGAAGGTATAAGCTGGTTTCACTTTTCGGCTATTAGCCCCGCCCTCAACCATGATGCCGCAGCCGTGTGCAAAGAGGTGTTGCAAAAGGCTTCAGACAAAGGCATCACCATTTCAGTAGACCTGAACTACCGGGCTAAGCTTTGGCAATACGGAAAAAAACCTGCGGAAGTAATGCCGGAGCTCACTGCCTTTGCCGATGTAGTGATGGGCAACATTTGGGCGGCCAACAACATGCTGGGCACACCGCTACACCAGTCCCTTATCGACAAAAACAGCCGGGAGGCATACCTTGAGCATGCTGCCATCAGCTCCAGCCATATACAGGCTCACTTCCCAAAATGTAAAACGGTGGCCAACACCTTTCGCTTTACAGAGGGTAGCAGGGTAAATTATTATGCTGCCTTATACAGGGAGGAAAAGCTCTATGCATCCGCTCCTCACACATCCGACCAGGTAGTGGACACGGTAGGTAGCGGCGACTGCTTCATGGCCGGATTGATATATGGAACTGCACAGTTGCACAACCCGCAGTTTATTGTGGATTATGCTGCCGCTGCAGCGTTTGGTAAACTACACGTAATCGGCGATACTACCACACAAACCGTTGCTGATATTAAAAAACTAATACCTGCCCATGCCTGAAAAAAAAGACACCATTTCCGCTATTGAGGCGATAAAAGCCCAAAAAATGCTGCCGTTGTTTTACCACGACGACCGGGAGGTGAGCCTCAAAACCCTGCAGGCCCTCTACAGTGCTGGCATCAGGGTAATTGAATATACCAACCGGGGCGCGCAGGCCTTTGCCAACTTCGAGTTCATGAAGGCCAAAGCCATGTCCGAATTCCCCGGCCTGCTGCTCGGCATTGGCACCATTAAAACCCCGCAAGACGCTCGCAGCTTTATCGGCATCGGCGCCGACTACATTATCTGCCCTTCTTTTAACCCCGAAGTAGCCAAAGTGACACACGAAGCAGGGCTACAGTGGATACCTGGCTGCATGACCACCACCGAAATTGCCAACGCCGAGCAGGCAGGTGCAAAACTCGTAAAGCTATTTCCCGGCAGCCTGCTGGGGCCCGGCTACGTGAGTGCCATCCGCGACATTTTTCCCAACCTCGACTTTATGCCCACCGGTGGCGTAGAGGCGGAGGAGGGAAACCTGAAAGCCTGGTTTAAAGCGGGTGTATGCGCAGTGGGCATGGGCAGCAAGCTGGTAAGCAAAGAGCTGCTGGAGGCGAAAGATTACAGGGAGATAGAACGGAGAACAAGGGAGGCGATGCGATTGGTGAAGATTGTGGCTGGGAATTGATGTATCAGCGCCTCTGCTACTTCAGGAGGAATTGCATGACAGGCATTGACACCTGGTAAGCAGGGAGTGGGGTTTGTTCCCGAAAAGCCCTTTAGATTGCCTTTACCACAGTGACAGCAAGCAAAGGAAACTGATTATCACAGTATTGCTTCCAGCAAGCTGATTTGGTGGCTTCCGCAATCCAGCCCTCACTCCGGGCCAGTTTTCACTCAACTGTTGCCCAACATTTAGTTAAGCCTTGCCCAATACCGGTTTTAGTATTGCCCAATACCCGAATGAATGTTGCGCAACAACCAAACAGGTGTTGCCCAACAGTGGTTTCCGAGTTCCGCCGAAATAACCTGTAACTTGGCTTTATTCCGACTGCTTCCAGACATAGTAATACTCTCTTTCGGCAGCCGCTAAAACTCAAACCAAAGCGTCCCTGCATACGGCGTGTAGTTCATCATTTTGTTTTTC
>CBFGTI010000068.1:0-28375 GCA_965651695.1 uncultured Imperialibacter sp.
CGGAAGCGTTCTGAGACCTGAGCCTGTAGTAATAGGTGGTCCCTTCGGCCAATCCACTTACAGTTGCAGAGGTTGTGGATACCAACAGATTTGTATACGACGCCAGCAATTCAGCAAAACTATTATCGGTGGCAACGTCAAGCCTGTACCCGTTGGTGCCGGTTACTCCACTCCAGGTAAGTACAAATGAGGACTGTGTGATGGAGCCGGCGCTAAGAGTACCCGGAATTGCCGGCACGGTGATAGTTGAGCCCGTGGTAGCGTTACCCGACTCCCCATTTGCGTTTACCGCCCGTAGCCTGAAATAATAGCTGGTGCCGGCTGTCAATCCGCTCACTGTCTGGGTGGTGCCAGCTACAGCCAGGTCGGAATAGCTACCCAGAATCGATTCAAATGAATTGTCGGTGGCTACGTCCAGCCTGTATCCTGTTGCACCAGTCACGGCAGACCAGCTTAGAGTAAACTCCGACTGAATAATGCCGCTTACTGCCGGCGTCTCAGGATTGGGAGGCCGGGTGATCGTATTGCCGCCCGGAGAATCGTCCGATACTCCCGACGCATTTTCGGCCCTTATTCTGTAATAATAGGTGGTTCCTTCCCCAAGGCCAGCTACCTCCTGGCTGGTGCCGTCGACCGAAAGGTTTGAATAGCCGGCGAGAATCTGCGAAAACCCATTGTCAGTTGCTACATCCAACCTGTACCCACTTGCCCCTGCTACGTCGGTCCAGTTTAGGGTAAAAGACGTTTGTGCTATTGCACTGGCGGTCACCACACCGGGTTCCGTCGGGATGGTGATAGTGGTGCCGGTAGCAGAATTGCCGGACGTGCCGGTTGCATTGTTGGCCCGAAGCCTGAAATGGTAATTGGTTCCGGGCGCCAATCCGCTCACAACCTGGCTGTTGCCGGCAACTTCAAGGTTAGAATAGTCGGAAAGAATGGATTCGAAAGCTACATCTGTAGCCACGTCGAGCAAATACCGTTCGGCACCTGTAACACCCAACCAGCTTATGGTAAAGGAAGATTGACCAAAGGTACCGGCACTGAGCGTGCCGGGATCGGCCGGGACGGTTAAAATGCTTACACTGGATGAATATTGAGACTGCGCACTTTCGGCATCTTCAATCACAGCGGCCTTTACCCGGTAATAATAGCTAGTGCCCGACGACAGGCCGGTCACTTCCTTAGAGGTTTCCGTCAGCTGGTGCCTTTCATACCCCTCCACAAACGTGTCAAAGCTGGCAGACGTAGATACATCAAGCAAATAATGAGTAGCACCCGGTGAGCTGTCCCAATTTGCAACAAACGACGTTTGATCAGTTGCCGAACCGGCCAGTATGCCGGGAATAGGCGGCGTGGTGATTCCCGGCCTGGCCGCCGAGTTACCGGAGGTGCCGGCTGCATTTACGGCCCTTACCCTGTAGTAATATACAGTGCCCTCCGCCAGCCCGGCAACGGCCTGGCTGGTACCCGCCACTAACAAATTGTTATAATCGTCCAATTTGTTTGCAAACAAATTATCAGTTGCTACATCCAACCGGTAGCTGGCCGCACCGGTTACCGCGTTCCATTTGGCCGTAAATGAGGAGCTGCTATTGTCGGCGGCTGACAGGGTGGTGGGATTGGCCGGTATGGTAATGCTGTTAACACTTGAGGAGTTGCCCGAAGTGCCTCCGCCGTTAACTGCCCGCACTCTGCAGTAATAGGTGGTGCCCGAGCCTAACAAAGTGACAACGTAAGAAGTGGCGCTTCCCCCCGAAACAAGGACGTTGTTTTTTACTAAAGTCGAAAATGAACTGTTGGTTCCGACATCAACCCTGTAGCTAGTAGCTCGATTGGCTGGAGACCAGTTAAGAGTGAAGCCGGTTTGGCCAATTGAAGTAATCGAGAGTCCGGATGGTGTCGGCGGAACCGTTGAGACTGAGGTGTAGCTCGAGCTTGGTGAGGTTCCGCTCCCGTTTACTGCCCGCACCCGGTAGTAATAGGTATTGCCAGCTGTAAGGCCTGTTATTTGTTTGGAGGTGGTGGTAAGCGAGTAGTCGTTGTATCCTGAAACAAAGGAAGTAAACGAGCTGTTGGTTGCCACATCCAGCCGGTAACTTGTGGCACCTGCAGCCGTATTCCATTTGGCGGTGAATCCTGTTGAAGAGATCGGGTCAGCCGCCTGCGTGGTGGGAGTGGCCGGCTCCATCTGTATGCCGCTGATGGTGTTGGAATCCTTGTACAAATCATAAGGCTCGAAAGGGTCATCGCAAAATTTATGGGCCGAAATCTTTACGTCATAAGTAACCCCTGCCGTAAGCCCGGTAAGAGTGTAGCTGGTTTCATTTCCCAAATACACCGTACTCCAGCTTGTTACATTGGAGCGCCTGTAGTTGACTATGTAGTCTTCCGCCCCGGCTGATGTACCCCACGAAAGGCTAATGGAGGTTTGAGAAATACCAGCTGCCGATGGTGTGTGTAAGGAGAAGCTTCCTAAAACCGTGCAGCCAATCCTTTCTTCCCCTTCAACAGCCAGCGTGTCAAATGATACGAAAACAAAAAATAAAAAACTCAGGTAAAATAATTTTTTCATAGCTCTTGTTTTGCCTTTTTAAAAATCATCAGTTTGGTAATGGCGGATCAACGATCGAAAAATCCTGCAAGAGATAAGCTGCAATTCCCGCTCCCGCCAGCATGGAAACCGCTTTTACTACCAGCGGCACCTTTCTCCTCACTTTGAAGGTGCTGGTATACACTACCTCATCTTTATTTTTGCTGTCGCTGATTTTGAATCTGTAGTCGTTGCCGGGCTTAATGTTTTTGGGAAGGCTCATCTTATAATGCCCCACGTTGGCAATGTTGGGAAACGATGCCACCTTATGCTCCCCGCGCATCAGTTCAAAATTCAGAATATTCTGAGCTGTGCCGCCCGTCCATGTGAGGTTGTGAGTGGATCCCCGCTTCACGTGCGCATATTTTTCAAAACCCTCCATTCTCACAAAAGGGATATACACCCGCGCCTTTAGCTCAAGCGAAAATTTGCCGTTGAACTCGTCCCCCAATTCCCTCGCCACATCCCACACGATCTTTTTGTCCGGACCGGGGGTCACATCTATGCCATGATCGCCTGCGATTTGCGATAGCGGATTGATAAAGTTGTCGACCGAACTGTAGACCCTAACGGTATAGGCTCTGCCCGGCAACGAATCGTGAAGATCGTAGGACACTATGATCTGCCCCTCCTTATACTCCAGGTGATTGATCTTTAACTCCTGGCTCCGGGAAACGAAAGGCAGCAGCAAGACAAAGAACACGAATACGCCGATCTTGTGCGCGCCGGAAAGAATGTTACAATTTGAAGAACTCATTGAATCATTTCGATATTTCAAACAATCAAAGAAACGAAACGGGTGGGGTGATGGACGAGAAACCATGGTACACAATTGGTATACAAGAAAATTTTAGACGTCCGGAGGCATACCTCGATAAGGACATAAATTGTTGATTATCAGCATTATAATGTATGATAAAAAGAAGTTCTAAATAGTAACACAAACCGGCCGAAACCAACCCGGGGACGTCTTGCATCTGGCAATTTCAGCCGGCGCATCGTTGGAGCTGGCTCGGCTGACTCTACCTCTACGTCATCCACCATGCTTACTTTTTATCTGATTTGTTAGTTTGAGATAGCTCACCTGACAGCCACTCGATGACTGGATTGAAAATTCTGTCCGTCGATTGTGAGAAGGTAAATTCCGGGCTGAAGAGCGGCGTTGCCCGAAATCCCGATGACGGTTGTATCAACCGGCAGCGACTTATTAAAAATCTCACGTCCCGTCATGTCAAAAAGACTGACTCGCAACATCTCATCCGTTACGCCGTCCAGCTCAACTTTCAAGTCGAAAGGTTCCCCGGCACTCACAGGGTTGGGAAAGAGCCTCGTGTGCGGTTGGTAGTGGCTGCTCCTGCCTAAGTAAATAACCTGCGAGTACGCATACTTATGGTCAAAGTCAATCTGCTTTATTCTGTAGTAGCAACCGGCGGGGCAACCGCCTGAATAATCCTTGTATGTGTACTTCAGCGTATTTAAGCTGTTGCCGGCACCTTCAAGGCTTCCTATTGCGAAAAATTCTTTGCCGTTGTCCGACTTTTCTACCACAAACTTCTCATTGTTTGTTTCACTTGCGGTTGCCCATTCAAGCACGTGGCTGCCATCCTGCAGTTTTTCTCCTTTTAAGTACAAAAATTCAACAGGGAGCGGACCATCCCCTTCAGATACTCCCAACGGGCTAAATGAATAAATTTGGGCGCTCAAACTATAAATTCCGCTACCGTGACTATTGGCCGCTACCGGATCGCTCACCACCTCCCATATACCCTCTCCCGAGTCAAAATGATTAATGGCACAATACGATGCATTAAAGCCGGACAGATGACTGTCTTCGTGCCAATAAAGGGTGACGATGGCGTTTGTAGAAGCTGTATTTACATCCCAGGTCCATCCCACGCCGTTTGCGGTCACCAGGGTGCCTTCTCCCGCACCGTCGCATGTTCCATCGGTATATACCTTATTACACAGTGTTATGGAAAAATCCTCCGCCGCTCCGCCTTTATTCGTTAGGTTAATTCTGGCGTAATCGGCTTGCTCATGCGAGTAGGCAATAGGGATATCCACCCGGGCTTCGGGCTGAAGGGCTCTTACATTTACCTGACCGTTATTACCTAAAATGATTAACTCAGCAAAGTCATCCGTCAACCCACTAATAGTGCCGTTATTTAGTTCCAGCGTGCTTCGGTAAAGCTCTATTCTACCGGATGACAGAAATTCGATCGAGTTGGTTACCAAAATATCCTGACTCAGCACTACCGTTTCCCCGCCGGTATTTACCTTCAGTTCAAACACCGCCGTGGTTCCCGCACCAGTCAACTCAGTGGTGGTATTGCCGGCAAATTCCAGTACTCCGCTAGTGCTGTTAATCGCCCCATCGTTAGTGATATTGCATTTGGCCACTAACCTATGGCCATTGAGATCGAGCTCGCCACCGTCGCTTATATACAAGCTGCCTACAGCAATATCCTGGTCAAGCGCAAGCGGCACAAGTGCATCAGCAATGTAGATATCGGCGTCGCTCCAGGGAACGGCGCCCAAATTCCAGCTGCCGGGATCGGACCAATCACCACCTGAAGATACAATGCCCTCCCTGTGACCGACGCTCATAAAAGAAGAAGGCGCCGCCAGGTTATTGTAGTGAGCAAACAGCCACGATTCATCGCGTGCCGCATCTATTATTTGCAGTTCATTCAGTTGGCCACTAAGCAGCGCTTCATTTTCCGTATCGGCACCTACCTGCAGCGACGCCGTTGAACTTAGCGTACCAAATGGCGACTCCTCGTATTCGATAATTAAAAAGGCCGCCCTGGCCGGTCTGCTATCATACGACTCCACATACCGGCCGAAGTCTCCGCCCTGAAAGTAGAACGCCATGGCATTGCCCGCTGCCCATCCGTCGGTTTGGTTAATAATCTCATTAATCAAAGGGCCTATGTCCGGTGTAAACACAATGTCGGCCACTCTCGAAAAGTCAGCCATGGCCCAGTCTACCTGGAGGCTAGTGGCTGCACTAAGCCTGTTTGTAAGCTCAGAGCTGGATCCACTAAAAGGAGCAGCATCGGGCACCCCCTCTCCCACAATTTTGGTCGAATTTTCGCCGGTGGCCGAAATGCTTTCTACCATCATCCCAATATTTGCTTTCACTATTCGGGCACCCTCAGGCACCGACACATCGGTAAAGCGCAGCCCCACCAGGTTGTCGGCACTTCCGTTTTTCGATATGTTAAGGATGGAACTGGTAATTGTAACACTGCCCGATGCACTTTCTTCAGCATCGTTTTCAGAGGCATTTATTCTCTGAAAGTAAGTCTTCGTGCCCACACCCCTGGAGTTTTCGAATTTGCCATCGATGAAGACAGAAATTGAATCATTTTCTTGTTTGGAAACAGCGAAGTGATGCCACGCATTGTCGTTTACAAAGCTCCGGGAGCTCACCATTACATCCGGATCCCACGCATCGTCATCATCTATACCAAAGTATAGCCTACCGTTCGATCCCACCCATATTTTGTATCCTGCCGCGCCATCGTACCTGGTCAGCACCGGTTGAGGATCCGACACGAGAATGCTGTATTCTATAACCAGCCGCGGCGCATAAGCCGCACCCCAATCTCCGGATCTGGCCTGTCTCCGCCCCGAACCCTTAATCAAAAGGGTGAGCGCATTGCCATTTTGCCAGTCTGCTTTATTTATAATCTCCTGGATGAGCGTGGTTACCGATGGCGAAGTATACCAGGTACCACTTGTCCAATTTTCCACGTTGCTCCATATCACAGGGCCAATAGTCGATTTTTTTGTTAATTCAGCAGGCTCTCCGCTAAAGGAGGCTGAATGGTGAGTATTTTCTGCGTAAATCTCAAAGTTGGATCCGGTGCTATTGCCTGCTCCGGCATAAAACTCTATGTAAGCATTTTCTATTGTTGCTCCCTGCGGTATATCGACTGAGGAAAACCTGATGCCACAGGCAGGGAAGGTGCCAAATTCAAGCCTTTCCCTGGTGGTGGTGCTCCCAAAGCTGATCGTTCCGTCGGGCAGTTCGTTTACATCATCCTCAGCGGCGGCCACAGGAAAAAACTGCGTAAGGGTTGCATCCACCGATTCGAATTCGACATGGAGTTTGGCAGGAACACCGCCGCTTTTTTCGAAAGACTGCGCATATCGCTTTCCGTAGCCGTCGAGTATAAAAACCATAGAGTTTCCACTATTCCAGTCGTTATTATTGACAAGGTGCTGAACCAACTCCGTTACTTCCGGTGAGCGATCTTTGTCTCCCGGCGAAGTCCACGGATCAATAATCCAATCCACAGTAAAACTTGTCCGCACCCTATCGGAAACCAGCCCATTGGAGTTGGTGGAAAACGTGACCGGAGAAGGATTGTCTTCGGCATAGATAAAGGTTCTGGTATGGCTGGAGCTTATGTCGTCGTCCATGGTAAATTCAAGGTAAGCATCAATTATTTTTGCACCACGCGGGATCTGAATAGAGTTGAACCTTAAACCAACCAGGTTAGCTCCGCCATACTCAGTGCCTATTTCAAGATCGGAGCTGCCAACATTAAACACCCCGTCCGGATATGTTTCCTCCGCGTCGTCGCTCCCTGCATTTATCATTACATCCACCATGCCGATAGCAGGTGCACCCGGCGTGGAAGAGCTTGTAGAATTATTCTTTATCCATCCGGAAATCGTAAAGCTTCCCTGTTCAAAATTAAAAGGATCGGCCGATGAAATCTCCAGGTAGTTGGTGCTGCCGTCGAGCCTCACTCCGCTTCCCGTTAATGCTGGCACCAAATTATTTTCCCCCCAGTTGCCCAGCCCCGAAAAATTATTTGCAGAAGACGTAGCGTCGTCGAAGGCAAGCCCCTCCAAATGCCATACGCCTCTAAAATCGGAAGACCATGTTTGATCGGTTGACGGATCGCCGGCTACCCCCTTGCGACCAAAATACATCTCTACTTCATTGTTTGTCTTGGAAAGCAAAGGCATCTTCACCCAGACGGACAGTATTCCTTCTTCCGGATCATACTGCGCAACTTCATGATCAAGAGCAATGGAAAGGTTGGGGTCTCTAAAGAAAATGTCGTAACCACTCTGGTTTTTGACGAAGGAACATGCATCCTCTGAGATGAAGTCTGACTAAAACAGGGAAATTTACCAGACCGTCCGATGGGAGCACATCAGGATCAATCGTTACCACCTTCCGGTGGGAGTAGCCGGTTTCCCACTGCCGACCTGCTGATTGGTAGCCGTGGGCCAGCATAATTACGAGCCACAGGCCGCTGACCAGATGCCGAATTTTTTGCTTTCGATTCATGTTAAAGTTCCTAATTCTTGATCTATTCTGCGCTCGATGGAGGCCGAATGGCCACCTGCCATGCCTTAGCCCATTGCAATCAAGCGAAGGGGAGGAGTAAGTAGAAGAGCGGCTTCCCTGCAATAATCTCCAGCTCGCCGTAAGGCATGTGCTCCTATAAATTATTCCCCCACACTTTCGCATGAAAAACAATCGACCTATCCTGTAGATAATGAGAAAGATTTCCGCCGGGCATTTACAAAAACGAGCAGGAAGAATGTGCGGCCCTCTCCAATCCGGTATCGCCTGTTCGCTGCGTTCAAAAAATTACCGGATCATTTGGCCGGCCGTCACATTTATCTACCCGCACCTACACCACAAATGCTCAAGGCTTAGTCCAATCTTGCCCGCCCTAGTGTTTCGCCACTGCATTCACAGGTTCAGCTTTTATTTCCTCAGCCAGCCTTATGCCTTCATCTATCTCGACGGGCCTCAAATATTTTGCGTGACATGTTCCCTGTCGTGTACCGCCCACCTGATACAACCAATATTGGTTTCTTCTCCTCTTTTTGTAAAGAACCCTGGCAGTCAAAAATGTCCCGTCTTTCATCTCAACCTCAACCCATTGGCCAACTCTGTAGTACTCCTTTTTAGGTGCTTTTTTGTATTTCTTAGCTGCGCTTTGTGCAATGCAATCGTTTGCATAAAGGCAGTAAAAAAAAATTACAGCAGTAAAAATGTGTTTTAACATGGCAGTGTCCCTAGTGGTTTTGTCGTTGAAAAAATGCAACATCTGTAAAAGTCTTTCGTACTAAACCTGCATCAGGGTGCTCACAGTAAGCGCCGTAATTAACATGAGGTAAACGAGTGTCATAACAGCAACTACATCCCTCACTGCATTTAGTAGAACTTCTCTTTTGCTTTTCATATGCTTTTTTGATGAACTCAAATTTGCACTTAAGCGTCGTGTGGGGAAATAGCTAGTTTTCCAGAAATTTTAGCGAGCCGGGTAACGAGAAATCCGGAGGAAGAATTGTACTATCGGAATATAATTTTGCCTTATCCCAACAACGGCGACGTAAATCATTAGAGGGTAGTTAGCCTGATTGGGTTATGAGCACGCGGGGAGATTGGCTTTTGTGCAAAAATTTTTACTCGATCAACTTATGCTGCCTTGCTTTCAGCACCGCTTCACTTGTATTTTTTGCATTTAGTTTTTTGTAGATGTTGTAAACATGCGATTTGGTGGTCCCAAATGAAATATGAAGGGATTCGCTTATCTCATTGTACGAAAATCCGCTGGAAAGCAATTCCAGTACCTGGCGTTCCCTGTGCGAAATCAATTCCGTATCACTATTCAGACGCAAGTCAGCCACCAGCACTTCAAGGCACCTCGAGCAAATAAACACATCGCCGTTGTACACTTTTTCAACACACCTGTAAATCAACAGGGCCATTTTGTCGGCATACAGCAGACCAGAGGCCCCATACTGAATGCATTTTTGTATAATCTTCGGGTCTAATGAATAGGTTATCACAATAAACCTTGAAGTCATGCCGGAAAGCCTGAAGAACTTGAAGAAATCGGCGAGCCCCGACTCCTCCTGTGGCAATTCGATAATGAACAACTCAAAAGAATCGTACATTATCCCGTCCAACGCATCGCTCACTTCGCTGTACTCTTTTGCAACCTTAAACTGGTCACTCGTTTCGAGGATTGCCCTCGTGCCGTCCATCGTTTCTTTGCGCAAGCCAATAGTACAAATCTCACGTCTCATCATGCCCCAAATATACCATGGGCGAACAGCCATATGCTGCTTTGAATAGTAGACGAATGGTAAACACCAGGCATATACCAGTAGACATGGGGTATACACGCCGTGCCTTAATTAAGACTACACCCTGAAAAGCACGAAAACTGACAAAATTTGATAGGTTGGCCGTCCCGCTCCAAAAAAACCGTTTTAGGAAGTTACCGGGGATTTGCCCCGGCTACCGTTCTCCCACTGCCGGGCCGGCCCACGTACTGAATCCCTGTTCGGAGATATGCCAATTGCCCGCAGCATCTACACCCACTACTCTTATCTCATAGTCGGAGAGGATGTCGGAGGTTGTAAATTGAATATTTGCCGGCAAAGCTGTGCCCGTTTGCCAATACAACTGATGGCGCAAATCGGGCACCGATGGCAGGTGCTCACCGGGTTCGTTGGAAAACCGGGCCTTCGGCTGAAATCCGTTGAACGTAAATGAAAGGTTCTCCTGGCTTGGTATCTCCAACGCCCTGCCTTTGGTGTTAATAGAAAGGATGCCGTTGCGCCCCATTGCACCGAAACGCTCCTGTGCAGTGGCCGAGCGATAAAGCTTAATTGTTTCGATAATATCGGGGTCGAGCGTTAGTACCAGCTCATAGTCGATGGTAGGAATGCCGTTGATAAATATCAAAGCCGGCTCTTCAAACCCCCTGCTGTTTACCGGATCATACATAATAATCACCTTTTTGCCGTTGCGCTCCCTCACTATTATGCCCCGGCCAATCTCGATAAACACTTCGCTTAAACTGCTGAAACTCAAATACTCCCGCAAATCGAGCATATAATCGTCGGTATTACGGGTAATGGGGTTAAACTCCTTCGTGGGTTCCACTTCTTTCCTTTCGGGGTACAGGTCAGGCACCAGTCGCTTATAGGAGCTCTTAAACACGAGCTTGTCTCGGGTAAGTGGCGAAAACGGCTTGCCACCCGATGCAACCAAACCAATCATTCCTGTTTCCAGGTCAGTAGGCGGCATGCCACTTTCAATATCTATCTTCATTCCTGCAAAGGAAATCTCCTTTTTGTCCGACAGGCCGATTATATTGGTTGGCCCCGAAAAATCGAACAGTGGCAGCAGAAACCACCCGTAGTCGTCGGTACGCACGGGTATTACCTCCGAATGCGCAAAGCTGTAGAAGGTGAAAAGATCTTGTCCTAAAAACAGGCTGTCGGCATTGCGGATCTGGCCATAGGCACTTATAAACTTCTCGTAGGGCCATTTGGGGTAGCTAAAAGTGTACTTCATAATGTCGGCCCACTTGTAAGCCGGGTGTGTTTTTGTAAGCAGAAACAGGTCCCAGCTTGCCGGAGCTCTAAAGTTGCTGTCGGAAAAATAAACCAGCTCCGTACTGTTTGGCTCAAGCACATCGCTCATAAAAAAAACGTCCTGCGGCGGCACCTGCCTGTAGCTTCCTTCGAGGTGCCTATCGGAAATGCTGACAGAATAAGCACTGGTAGTTGCCGGAGCAAGGGCTGCCAGCTGGCTGTCTCTCCGGCCAAAGGAGCTCGCTGCCAGCTGAATTGCCGGAGCCCCGGCAGCAGGGTAAATTTGAAAAACCCTTTCGGCTACCGCTACATTGGCTGCATTGAGCAAAACCAGCTGATAGATGCCATGGTTGAGCTGGCTGGCGGAAATGTTGAGTACTTGGGAAGGCTGCTTGTCGAAGTCGAGCAGTTGGTCGAGGTAGATTGTACCTTTACTTTGCAGAATGAGCCGGTAGCTGTGGCCTGATTTGCCTTCCCAGGTGCTTTGGAACGAAACCCGCACCGCCGACGGCTGTGCGGTAAGCAGCATGGCCAGCCCTTCGTCTTTTGTGTCTGGCATTGCAAAAACTGCCTGTATATTGTTTTTGGTAGTGAGATTAACCTGGTACGATCGCCTCTTTTTTGCCTGGAGAATAAATGCTCCGTAGCCGTACTTATTGGTGGTAAAGGTGGCAGCCACATTTCCCTGGTCATCAACTACCTCGCCACTTACGGCCATACCCCGTTTGTTCTTTCCTGTTACTTCAACCACATAGCGTGCAGTAAGTCCAGCTACCGGCTGCAGGTTTCCTTCTGCAACTATTTTTGCCGATATGTCCCGAAAAGTAGCCACCTGATCTTCTTCAACTTCCACGGCGCCGGGCTGCAAGTTTACCCAAAGCCAGTCTCTGAAAAAGTGCTCAGCCTCAAAATTTCTCATCCACCCGGTATAGGCTCGCACCACGTATACGCCAGTGGCCATCTGGTCCGGTATATCCAGGTACCCCTCACCACGGCCATCCGCCAATGGTATCTTTTCATCTAGTATGACGGCCCCTTGCTCATCGAGTACATCCACATACAGCACTTTGCTTGCCGCCGACAGCTGCTGGGTACCGTCGTCAAACACATAAGCACCAAACCATATGCGGCCTCCCGGTTGGGCAAAATGCTGGGCTATGTGAAGGTACACTCTCTCCCGGGTGGTGTTGGCAGCGAAGGTTTTGAACTGGTTGAGCACCTTGTCTTGTGCTGAGACGGTGCTGCAATGCCACACCAGGAAAAATAGAAGTATGTATAGCTTTCTCATTTCGTCTATATTGAATTTATTGCCAGAAACCCGGCTCCACAGTGGTGCTGTTGGGTAACTCCCGACAATCGTCCGTAAATACGTAATCATAGGTTATCGTTCTGCCTGCCAGGCTTTTTGTTATAAACAATGCGTCGGCAGAAGCATCCGAAACAGTAAAATACCCGACAACATGTTCTTCCGGATCGGAAATATTTGAAATATTGCCAGGTAACCCCGCGGGAGATGGATCAAATAGTGAGCCCTGCTTGTATTTGAGATCATGTAGCGTTTTCCAGAAGAGATAAGCATCCTCTGAAAGGGAATACTGAACTACCTGAAAGTACACTTTCTCATAAAAATGTTTGGTGTCGATTGGGTAGAACATGAGCGGGATTTCGAAATTATCCTGCCCATTTACATGGTTGTCGGCGAAGACCGCGAAATCTGGCAAATCCTCTTTAATCCAACAGTATTTACAACAATCTTTCGGCGCTGGGATATAATCGCCGACCGCCAAGCTAAACTCCTGGTGCAATTCAGGATAGGTCATTATCTTATAAGTGATCTTCGTTCTTAGCAAATAGAAGTTTCTTTGTTCGGGAGAGTCGCTCGAAAAAGTTTTCACGTTGAAACCGTCTATTTCCACCCAATTTCCCAAATGATTCTTTTTTGGTTTGGTTACGTAATCCACACTCGTGCTTGCCAGGGACGCTGCAGGCAATGCCTCCACCTCCCGCGATTCGTAAACAGCCCCTTCGCTGGTGGCTATGCGAAGTGTATATTTTTTACCTGCCTGCGCGTGAAATGAAGAATCTGAATAATAATGGCCTTTGTTCTGTTCCTTAAAAGTGGCCACTACACCTTCCTCGTCTGTTACAGATACATCTGCCTTGGTTATATACAGCACGTGTTGATTATTTTTATCGAACATGTTTCTGGTAGTTGATATTCGTATGAACTGCGGCCCAGGTAGCGACGAGATAGCCGCCTCAACCACCATGCTGTTCCCCCTCTCTTCGAAAAATGAATCATACGGCTCAATGCAGCTGAGCAAACATAAAACCGGTAGTATGTATAGGGGCGACTTTTTCATTCTGTCCAGTATTCAGGCTCAAAAGTTGAAATTGTGGAATATTTCTCTGTAGGGTATTTATCGCAGGGAATAGAGAAGTCAATTTCCGTGTCTACTCTTAGCGGAAAATCTCTGGCATAAATACTTGTTGCAAGGGTGTCTGTATCTGCCGCATAAAAGTAGCCGAGCACAAGCTCTCCGGGGTCGTGCACATTCACAATATTTGATGCAATACCTGCCGGCGGCGGATCAAAAACACCTCCCTGGGCATACAAGTTGTTGTACACTCCTTGCCAAAAGCGCATCGCTGCCGGAGAAATGCTGGTTATTGTCGCTCGTACATGTATCTTCTCAGCAAACATTACTCCCCGCACCGGCAGGAAGAACAGGGGTTGCTCGAACCTGCTGCCCTCAATGGCAAGATCTTCTGTGAAAAGCTCAAACGTCGGCGGCACAACCAACACCCAACAGTTGTTAGGAGCGTCGCCCTTAGTAGTCACTTTATACGTGTAGTCCCACCGAACCCTGTATGCGCCGGCATTTCCGGTATTTTGCATCCATGCGCTTATAAAAAAGCCGGGAGTTTCGAGCACCGAATTGTAGTCGCTAAGCGTATTGGTTGTCCCGAAAGCCAGCGATAAGCTGTCTAATTGAGGCAGCGAGTGGAGCGTTTCCTCACCTGACCGGTACACTTTGCCATCGCTGGTGGTTATCTCCAGCAGATAGGTTTCGCCTCCCACTCCCCTATAGCTGTCTGAGGTATAGTAGTTGCCAGGCTGTGTTTCAGTAAGTATTTCGTCCTCTCCCGATCCGTTAATTATCCGCACCTGCGCTTTCTCCACATACAGCTTGTATTTGCTACTGGTGTTGCTGGCGTTTCTGGTAGTAGTAAGCTGTACCCAGTGCGGCCCACAAGCGGTGGAAATGGCCCCTTCAACTACCAAATAATTGTTCTTCTCCTCCAAATGATAATCGTAAGGCTCAATACAGCTAACCAAACAAACAACCGGCAGGATGTATAGGAGCGACTTTTTCATTCTCTCAGTTCCAAAATGGTGGTTGAACTTCGGTGCTATTAGCAAAAATGCGGCAATCGATATTATAGAAAGGCGGATACACCTGCACCGGAAGCTCGGTCCTGTTGATGAACCTGGCCCTGGTGGCCACGTCTGATGCGAAAAAGTATCCCACTACCAACTCGCCGTCATTGTTTACATTGCTGATGTTGCCGGTGAGCGCAGCAGGTGCCGGGTCAAATAATCCGCCCTGCAGGTTTTTTATATCGTTCAGCGTTTTCCAAAACGTGTAAGCCGGCGAGGAAATGGAATATTGCTCTACCTGGAGGTAAACCCGGCTGCCAAAATGCAACGGCACTATGGGAAAAAAGGCAACGGACACCTCTGCATTCGCCTGGCCGTTGATGAGGTAATCTTTAAAAACGGTAAAATCGGGTAGCCGGGCAGAAACCCAGCAGATTGAACAGCAGCCCTGAGGAGCAGGATCGGTGTAGACCAGGTAAGTGTAGTTTATGCGAAGCAGATACTGGTTTTTTACACCCGGATCGTCGTTTACCCGCGCTACAACGTTAAAGCCGCTTTCCTTTTTTACGTAGCCATTGTCCAGCGTCTTCTCTTTTTCGATGTATTTCAGCTCTATCGAATGCATCTCCGACGCCGGCACAACCTCTTCTTCTGTAGACTCATACAGTCCTCCTCTAAACCCAATTATCCTAAGCTTATACCTTTTCCCTACCTCAGCCCTGAAGCTGGAGTCGGAGTGATACTGGCCCGCATTCTTCTCAGTAAACACGGCTTCATTACCATCGCTGTCTACCACCGACACCTTTGCGCCCTGTACATATAGCTTATACTGGTTTCCTTTATTGTAGATGTTCCGGGTGCTGGTGAGTGTTATCACGTGCGGGCCGGGCTTTGTAGTTATAAATCCTTCCACCACAAGGTTGTTTTCCTTCTCTTCAAAAGGGAAGTCGTAGGGGTCAACGCAAAAAGTAAAAACCCCGGTGAGCGCAAGTGCCCAGGCAATGCTTTTCAATATCTTGTTCATTCGTCCCAATAGTCAGGCTTTTCTGCTGTTGACTTTTCCAGCATGGTGCACGAGTTCGGAAAGCCCGTATCGTAGTCTATCCGCTCGGGAAACTCCGCAGGTTTAATATACCTTTCAGCGCTCTTCACATCACTCGCGTAGAAATAGCCAAGCACCAGCTCATTTTCATCTGCTACATTGGCAATGTTTGAAGCGATGGTATTTGGCGCAGGATCGAAAAGCCCGCCCTGGCTATACCTCGAGTCGTATATTGCCTTCCAGAAGAGGTACGCATCTTCGTTGAGGGAGTAGATTTTTGCCTTCACGTAAATTCTGTCGTAGAACATTTTGCCAAGCACAGGCAAAAAGAACAGCGGATACTGCGTTTGCTGGCCGTTGCTAAACCTGTCGTTGAATACCGTAAAATCTGGCAGTTTTTCTTCTATCCAGCATACAGAGCAGCAGCTTTGAGGCGCCGGCACATAACAATTGCAATCCTGGTCGAAGGTCGTGGCCAATTCAGGATGGGTAAATACTTTGTAGGTAAACTCCCAGTTGGCCACGTAAAAATTGCTCTCACCGGCGGGGTCGTCCACATGGGCATATATCTTAAAGCCGGTAGCCGTCACCTGTGTGTTGTTCTCTGTGAGATGCCTTTGCGAGGCATATTCTATTCCGAGGGAGTCTATCCCAGGTGCGGCGTTCAACGGTACCATTTCCGAAACATACTGGCGCCCGTCGGGTAGCACTATCTGGAGCTGGTATGCCTCGCCGGGCACACCCCTGAAGCCCGGCGAGGAGTAATACATGCCGGTAGTATCGAGCTCCACCATACGCTCCGAATGCCCTGAGGAGGTGACGACCGAAACACGGGCACCTTGCACTCTCAGTTTGAAGTTGTTGTCCTTATTACTTATGTTTCTGGTGGTGGTAAGTGTTACCACCTGCGGGCCCTCTTCTGTAGTTACGGCACCTTCCACCACCAGGTAGTTGTTTTGCTCCTCAAAAGGGTAGTCGTAAGATTCAATACAGGCTGTCGTCGAAAGCCATACCAATATCCACCCACTTATCTTAATAAACTGACGCCGCATTACTATAGCTTAAAGTTGTAGGTGATAGACGGAAAAGCAGCGCCAAGCACCGAGAGCTTATACGCCTGGGGCCTTGCATCTGCGGTGTCTTTAAAGAAAATACTGTAGGCATTGTTTCGGCTGTAGATATTGTATACAGCAAATGTCCAGCTGCTTTCCCAGGCCTTTTTAATTTTCAGGCTGGTATCGAGGGTAAACGATACGTCCAGCCGGTGATAGTCGGGTATTCGTCCGTTGTTTCTTTCAGTGTAGTTGCCCACAAGCACGCCGTCGTACAGAAACCCGTTTTCCGGAACCGAAAAAGGCCGGCCTGTGGAATAGGTAAAGTTTGAGCTCACCGTCCACCGGCGGGTAATTTTATAGCTGCCCGAGAGCGACAAGTCGTGCGGTTTGTCGTAGTATGACGGAAACCACGTACCCCTGTTAATGGTCGATTCCCTGTCGGGGCCATCCATCTTGCGGAGCGTTCGTGCATAGGTATAGCTGCCCCAGCCCTTCAGTTTGCCCTGTGTTCTCTTCACCATCAGCTCCAGGCCATAGGCTATGCCCTCACCCTGTATCAGTTCGGTTTCAAGGGTGGGGTTAAGTACCAGCTCGGCACCGTCTTTATAATCTACCAGGTTGTTGATGCTTTTAAAGTAAACTTCACCCGAAGTTTCCCATGAGTTGTTGCCAAAGTTTTTAAAATATCCGGCGCTGTACTGGTCGGCAATTAATGGCTTGAGGTGAAAATTGCTCCCCAACCAAATATCGTAAGGCGTAATGGCAGTAGTATTGGAAACCAGGTGTATGTATTGGTTAATCCGGTTGTAGCTTACCTTTATCGACGATTCCTCGTTTAGCGAGTACCTCAGCGACGCCCTTGGCTCCAAACCCATGTAATTGCGGATGGTTTGCCCGGCAGAAAAATGCAGTGTATCGGTAATTTGAGAGACCCTCCCGGGCCGCTCATCGGAATAAACCAATACATCGGCCGGCCCCAGGCTGCGGTACATGGAAAACCGAAAGCCGGCCTGAAATGACCATCGGTCGGAAAGGTTAACTTCATCGTTCGCAAACAGGAAGCTTTCCTGCCCGTTTTGCCGGGGAAGTACCAGGGGCACAATCTGGGTGTTGTCGTTAACACCCGTTCGTTCGCCAGGCTCAAACCCATACAAGATTGTTCCAAGGCCAATTTTTAATGTCTGCCGGTCGCTGAATTTCGTTACATCTGCCTTCACATCGAGCTGGCCCACCCCGCTGGCCACACGGTAAGGGTCGGCAAGCTGCAGGTCGCCCAGCGAGTATTGATAGTTGCTGTAGCCTACCGATAAGTTGGCGAGCAGGTCTTCGGAAATTACATAGCCGAGATCGGCCGAACCCAGTGCATTTTGGTAGTCGAACGACGACTCGTTGGCGATGAGAAAATTGTCCTTGCTAAAATAGCCCGAGGTGGTAAGCGAAAGCTTTTCGCCAATTAAAAAATCGAACTTCCCGCTCAGATCCCAAAAGCCGGCACTGTTTCCAACCAGCTGGTCAATTTTAATGAAGGTGTCGAACAGGTAGTTTACATAAGAGCGCCGCGCCGCTACAAGAAAGCTGCTTTTGTCTTTGGCCAGCGGACCTTCGAGCATCAGGCGGCTAGCCACAAGCCCAATGCCTCCCTCTGCATTAAACTTTTCTTTACTGCCCGAGCGCTGCTTCACCTCCACTACCGACGACGCCCTGCTGCCAAGGTTTGCAGGAATACCCGCCTTGTAAATGGTAACATCATCAGTAGCCTCCGGGCTGAAAATGGAAAAAAATCCAAAAAGGTGAGAGGTGTTGTACACCGGTGCCTGATCAAGCAAAATAAGGTTTTGGTCGGCCGTGCCGCCCCGTACATTGAGTCCCGTTGTGCCTTCGCCCACGGTGCTTACGCCGGGCAGCAGGGTGAGCGACTTCATTACGTCCACCTCGCCCAAAAAGGCCGGGAGCTTTTTTACCTGCTCCACATCCAGCTGCACCATTCCCATTTGTATACCCTTCACGTTAATGTCGGGTGCTCTTCCGGCTATTGTAACGCCTTCCAGCTCCACGGTGGCTTCGTAGAGTTCAAGGTTTACGTGGCCAGGCCCAAACACAAACATCCGCTTTCGTTCCTGTTCAAGGGTTACGTGGTTGATGCGAAGGTGATATTCCCCCGGCAAAAGGTTGAGACTGAACCTGCCTTCGCTATTGGTTACGGTGCCCGATGCAAGCTCATCAACATACACGGTGGCGCCAAGCAGCGCTTCAGATGTCTTTCCGTTCGAAATTGTGCCGGTAACTCTAACGGGGCTTCCCGAAATACCCTGCGTCGAATCACCCACAATAATTGCCTCCGCTTCTTTAAGACCGGAAAGGTTGAAAATGGATAGAAGATTATTTCGAAGGTAAAGGACCACATTGTAGTCGTCGTAGAAATGATAGTTGAGGCCCGAGCCTTCCGTCCATTCGTCGAGTGCAGCTTTCAGCGACACCTCGTTGTAGTCGCCGGTTACTGTAAGGTTTTGTATCCACGCAGGATCGTAGAAAAATCGGAGTGGCGAGGATTGCTCTATATCCTGCAGCACCTGCGACAACGGTGCCTTAGTGTAGCTTCGGGTGATTGTTACTTCAGAGGCATTTTGAGCAAACGCAGGAATAGCAATAGCAAGTAGTAGTAGAAGGCAAAGTCTATGCATTAGTTTCCGGTTACCCTCTCTGAACAAACTAGGGTGGTTTATCCCTTACCTACTTATCGGCTACCGAATCTTCTTCAATTGTCTTTCTCGGATCTTTAATTTGCTCCCTCTTCAGGTGCAGTACTATCACTCCCACCAAGTCGTCAAAGTCCTCGTAGTCAGCGTTTTCGTCGATAGAAATATTCCAGCTGTCTCTCAAAAAATTGAAGAATGTGGCCGGATCGTCGCCTGTATAGTAGTCTACAAAGCTTTCAAAATACAATTCGCTTACCGGCAGTTTATACAGCCCCGAAATAACATTGGCCAGGGAAATAAGTACGTCGTATGCGTTGAAGTGATTTCGATAAAAATTGATCGCTCTTTCGAATTCAATTTCGCCGTGATCGAAAATCGTGAAGTAAGTAGGTAACCCCAGGTCGTCGAAGGTATAGCGGCAGTGGTGCTTTTCATTTTCAAGTTTGAAGCCATAAGACCTTACAAAGGGAGATTTCCGCGAATATGATTTTACAATCTGGAGGTCTTTGTATTCTGCATCTTTAATGCCACGCTCGAAAAATCCCCTGTGGAAGGAGCTTTTCAATACGGCTTCCGGTAGTTCAAGAGTTACCATAAAGGAGAAGATTAAATAGCTAATACCGCGTCATTCAGCTAGCAACTCAGCATCCCACTACCGCTCCCGACTGGCTTGGCCAAACGACAATTATATCTAATATAAGAAAAAGTAAAGGAAAACCTATGAAATAGTTGCCGAAGCGATTAGCGGAAGAAGGCACAAAAATAAATGTCGCGAACAAATTCTTTCACATCTGTTTTTTTCCGTTAACTTTCAGCAGTTTTTCATCTTGTATGAAGGTTACGTTCAGGGTTTTTACACTCGTCTTCTCGCTCTTTTTCTTTACCCACACGGTAGCCGGTTTTCATTTTGCAGTTGAAAAAGAAAGCGCCGGCCGCTTTGATAACACCCCTTCGAAAGTTGTTGAAAAAAAGGACGGCGGTTCTTGCCTGGTGCTGGGCAGCCTGAAAGTAAAAAAATCGGTATCGTCTTCGTTTCAGGTCCACAGCCGTAGCGAAAAGCTCCTCAGGGTTTTTCATTTAGAGCGCCAGTTAACCCTAAACGTAGCGCAAACTGCCGACATTTTTGTCATAAAACCGTTTCTCACAGCCTCTTTTACCAACGCGCCATAGGGCATGTCTGCGTCGCCCCCTGGGCGAATCCTCACGTTTTTAGATCTTTTTTCCACCCCGTGCGCAGGTAGCAGCCGCGCCGGTTAAAACATTTACGTATGCTATTGAACTTCCTCTATTTATTGGTGGGGTTTGCTATTCTTATAAAGGGAGCAGACTTCCTTGTCGACGGCGCATCTTCTCTTGCCAAGAGGCTCAACGTCTCAAATTTGGTAATCGGCTTAACGGTGGTGGCATTCGGCACCTCAACCCCCGAGCTTACAGTTAATATGTTTGCCTCGTTTAAGGGTATGAACGACGCCATTTACGGCAACATTATCGGAAGCAATCTCTTCAACCTGTTGTTTATTCTGGGTATTGCAGGTATAGTGTATCCGCTTGCAGTTCAGCGAACAACCGTGAAGTACGAAATTCCTTTTTCACTCTTTTGTGCCCTGCTGTTGTTTTTTCTGGTGAATGACGTAATGTTCTTCAACGCTACTACCAACAGGTTGAGCCGCATAGATGCAGCCGTTTTGCTGGGATTCTTTGTGCTATTCATGTTCTACATCCTAAAAACAGCAAAGCTCGACCAGGCCGTAGCCGACGAAGGCGATGCAAAGATGCTGAGCATGTGGAAAGCCGTGTCTTTTGTGGCATTGGGCCTGGCTGCGCTGGTATTTGGTGGCCGTTTGGTAACTGACAACGCGGTGGAAATTGCGCAGGCTTTTTCCTTGAGCGAAAAGCTGATCGGCCTTACCATACTGGCAGCGGGCACCTCGTTGCCTGAGTTGGCCACCTCGGTAATGGCCGCCTACAAGCGCAATACCGATATCGCCATCGGAAACGTAGTAGGGTCCAATATCTTCAACATTATATTCATTCTGGGGGTGAACGGAAGTATCCGGAGTGTTAATTACAATGATGTCATGAATGTGGATTTCTTCCTGCTTTTCATGGGTACCGTGGGTTTGCTCCTGTTTATGTTCACATTCAAAAAGCATAAGCTCGACAGAATAGAGGCTGCCATGTTCCTGGTGGCATATGTGGGGTACGTGGTGTTTCTTTTTTACAGAAACTAAACATCGTAATGAGCCTGAATAGACCTGGCAACACCAATGGACATTGCACATTGGCTTGACCCTGCCTACCTTATTGAGCATGGTGGCGTGGCTCTGCTGTTTGCCATCGTGCTGCTGGAAACAGGGGTCTTCTTTGGTTTCTTTCTACCAGGCGACTCTCTGCTGTTTTCGGCAGGGCTGCTGTGCAGCCTCGGGGTTATCGACATGCCATTGCCCAGCCTGCTGGCCGCACTTACAGCGGCCTCCATGGCAGGCACGTGGATAGGGTTCGTTTCCGGAAAATATTTCATGCAGTACCTCATCCGCACCAAAGGGCTGCGGCGGCTCAATGAAAAATATCTGGAGAAGACACGGCATTTCTACCACCGGTACGGCACCAAGGCCCTTATAATAGGAAAATTTTTCCCGGTTATCCGCACGTTTGTGCCCATTCTCGCTGGATTGCTCCATGTGTCGGAAAGGCAATTTTTCTTATTGAATGCCGCCGGTAGCGGATTATGGATACTCACTCTCGCAGGCGCGGGTTACTTCCTGGGCAATTTTTTCCCATGGCTCGTCAATTATCTCTGGCTAATAGTGCCTGCGCTTATTCTGGTCACGCTCATGCCATTTATACCTTCTGTATTTAAAAAAACATCTTAAAGCCCCTGACAAGGCGCATCATCCAAAAATTATGTCGTTCACACAATTGTTTGCCCGAAAACCCGCCGAATGGGTGGAACGGGATATTAAAAATAACCTTCTGAAAACCGTTCTCACCAAATGGAACCTAACCACCATGGGCGTGGGGGCTATTATAGGAGCGGGGATTTTTGTAATGACTGGCCTGGCAGCACGTGATTACGCCGGGCCTGCCTTAGCCATCTCGTTTATCATTGCAGGAGCAGGTTGCTCATTCGCGGCGCTGTGCTATGCCGAATTCGCCTCCATTTATCCCTCCGAAGGATCGGCGTATTCGTACAGCTACGCTACCATCGGAGAGCTTTTTGCCTGGATTATCGGGTGGGATCTTATTCTTGAATATGCAATGGCAGCTTCAACAGTAGCCGTAGGCTGGTCAGGGTATTTCGCCAAGCTGCTGGGGCTATTCTACATTCGCCTGCCCATCTGGCTAATGAACGACGTGCATACCGCACAAACGCTCATTTCGGAAGCCACCAGCACGGGTACTCTCAGCCAATTGGCGATGCAATACAGCTCTTTGGCCATACCCACAGTAGCAGGTGTTTCGCTAGCCATTAATATCCCGGCTATTACGATTGTGCTGCTCGTTACCACCATTATTACGATTGGGGTAAAAGAAACCGCCGGCACCAATCTTTGGCTGGTAGTCATTAAAGTAAGCGTAGTGCTTTTTGTGATTATTGCCGGTGCCTTTTTTATCGACACTGCCAACTGGAGCCCGTTCGTCCCGGTTAGATCTCTAAACAGCAGCGGCGTAATGGCATTCGGTATTACTGGTATTGTTGCTGGTGCGGCTTACATCTTTTTCGCCTACATCGGATTCGATGCAGTGGCTACACAAGCAGCCGAAGCCAGAAATCCCACCAAAGACCTTCCGTTTGGCATCATCATGTCGCTGATCATTTGCACAGTTTTGTACATTCTCATGTCGCTGGTGGTAACAGGCATGGTAAACTACACGGCGATCGACAGAACGGCACCCGTTGCCGCTGCTTTTGCCGGGCGAGGCTGGGATTTTGCCGTGTGGATAATTTCGATAGCTGCGGTTGCCGGTCTCACCTCGGTACTGCTGGTAATGACCATGGGGCAAACCCGCATCTTAATGGCAATGGCCAAAGACGGCCTGCTACCAAAGAAGATTTTTGCCGAGGTTCACCCCAAATACAAAACGCCCTACAAAGGCTCCGTGATTGTAGGCGCTGTTATTGCGCTGGTAGCCGGCTTTACCCCGATAGATACAATTGCTAAGCTTGTAAATATAGGCACGTTGCTCGCCTTTGTGCTGGTATGCATTTCGGTGTGGGTGCTTAGAGTTAAAAAACCCGAACTCAACCGCCCGTTCAGGGTTAAGTTTCTACCCGTAATAGCGTCGTTGGGTGTACTTTTCAATTTGGGCATGATGCTCAGCCTGGGATGGGAAAACTGGCTCAGGCTGTTTACGTGGCTTGCGGCCGGTATGGTGGTGTATTTCCTGTACTCCAAAAAACACAGCCTCTTGGGAAAGCACCTTAAGGCACCTTCCAAAAAAATGACCCCTGGAAAAAAAGGGAACGAAGACGAGGCCTCTCTTGAATTTTAGCAGGAATACTACAGAGATCGCCTCTCTTCTCCCTTCTATCATTAAAGCAAAGCTTATGAAAATCAAAATACCCGACTCGAATCTTCCCCGCATAGCAATTGTGGGTGGCGGTTTTGCTGGCCTCACACTTGCACGGCAGTTAAAGAACAAACAGTTCCAGGTGGTGCTGCTCGACAAGCACAATTACCACAACTTTCAGCCGCTTCTTTACCAGGTAGCTACCGCCGAGCTGGAAGCTTCGTATATCGCATCTCCCTTCAGAGGGATATTCGAAAACAGCCCCAATATCTTTTTTCGGCTGGCCGAAGTGTACTGGGTTTCAGCAGAGCAAAAGGTGCTGGAAACCAGCATTGGGCTGCTGTCATACGACTACCTGGTGATAGCCACAGGCGCTGTGACCAACTTTTTTGGCAATGCCGACATAGAGAAGTTTTCACTGCCTATGAAAGATTTGCCACAAGCTCTGAACTTGCGCAGCGTATTCCTGCAAAATCTTGAGGAAGCGGTGAATCTTGAAACGGGAGACGAACAGGAAAGCCTCCTGGACTTAATTGTGGTGGGCGGCGGGCCAACCGGCGTGGAAACAGCTGGTGCTTTGGCGGAGCTGAAAAACGAAGTATACCCCAACGACTATGCCGAACTGGATTTTCGGAGAATGGATATTTACCTGATTGAAGGGGGCTCCCGGCTTCTGGCATCAATGTCGAGAAAATCGTCGGCAACGGCTCACCGGTACCTGGAAAAGCTGGGAGTCCATGTTATTCTGAACGCTACCGTTACCGGGTACGACGGGAAATTTGCCACACTCAGCAACGGCGCGAAAATACTATCGAAATCGCTGATATGGACGGCCGGCGTAAAGGGAAACCCGGTAGAGGGCCTTCTGAAGTCGACGGCGACTAAAACCAACAGGCTGTCGGTAAATGACTATCTGCAGGTCGACGGCTACGACAACATTTTTGCGATTGGAGATGTAGCCGCCATGGAGTCGGAGTTTAACCCAAGGGCACACCCAATGGTAGCACCTGTGGCCATTCAGCAAGCGAAACATCTGGCCAGGAACCTTGTCCGGAAAACCGAGCGGAAACCGTGGATTCCGTTCAGCTATTCAGACAAAGGTTCCATGGCCACCATTGGGAAAAACAAGGCAGTGGTGGATTTCGGCAAGGTCCATTTTAGCGGCCCATTTGCCTGGCTAATCTGGGTTTTTGTGCACGTTATGTCGCTGGTGGTATTCCGAAACCGCCTGAAGGTGTTTTCAAGCTGGGCCTGGACATACTTCAGCTCCGGCAAAAGCATTAGGCTCATCATCAGGCCATTCAAAAAGCAGCCCTTAAACCCGAAAACCGTATGATCTTTGGACTCGAGCCCCTGCATGCAGGCATTTTTTTGTTATGCCTGGTTGCCGCCTGTATCTTCGAATTCATAAATGGCTTTCACGATACCGCCAACGCGGTGGCTACCGTAATTTACACTAATTCGCTGAAGCCCTGGAAAGCAGTCATATGGTCGGGGCTGTGGAATATGGCGGGTGTATTGGCCGGCGGTATCGGCGTGGCGATGGGAATCGTCTACCTGCTACCGGTTGAACTGCTGGTCGACCAGAACACCAGCCACTCAATCGCAATGATCCTGTCGCTCCTCGGAGCTGCCATAATCTGGAATTTCTCCACCTGGTACCTCGGCATCCCATGTTCCAGCTCTCATACCCTGGTAGCCGCTATCCTGGGCGTGGGTGTTGCATATGCCCTGCTGCCCGAAGCCAGCACGGTGGCGGTTAACTGGGGCAAGGCAATAGATGTGGGAAGCTCTCTGCTCATTTCTCCATTTTTTGGCTTCGCATTCACCATTCTCCTCATGTTCCTGCTACGTATTTTCACCAAGAGCAAAAGGCTTTTTGAAGAGCCCAGGAAAAAGGAAAAACCTCCGTTGTGGATTCGAGGCATCCTCATTTTTACCTGCACTGGCGTCAGCTTTTTTCATGGGTCTAACGACGGGCAAAAAGGCGTGGGAGTTATCATGCTTATACTCATAGGCCTTGTGCCACTACATTACGCCCTCAACCCCAACCTGGACGCGCAAACGATAAAAAACGCCGGCCATCACATCTCGCTTACGATGCAGGAAATTTCCTTACGGAGCCCGGAGGCTTCGCCCATAAAAAATGAAGCCAATTTGCTGGCTTACAGGCTGAAGTTACTTAGCAACGAACTGCACCCTTATACCGAAGTGCCCGCAGAAAAGAAGTTCGAAATGAGAAAAATGATTATTTCGGAGCGCAGAGGGCTGGAACGGTTTGTGGACACCTATGAATTTGAGCTGGCCCCGAGTGAACGGGAAAGCCTGGCTTTTCATAAGAAAGCACTGACAAATGCCACTGACTATGCTCCGTTTTGGGTGCTACTCATCGTTTCGCTGTCAATTGGAATAGGCACCATGGTGGGCTGGAAGCGCATTGTGATAACAATCGGAGAAAAAATAGGCAAACAGCACCTCACTTATGCGCAGGGTGCGTCTGCAGAAATGGTGGCAGCCGGCACCATAGGTTTGTCCACTTTTTTCGGGCTGCCGGTTAGCACCACCCAAGTACTTAGCTCGGGTATTGCCGGCAGTATGGTTGCCAGCAAAGGACTGAAAAACCTGCAGATGGGCACAGTGAAAAGTATGGCCATTGCCTGGCTGCTCACCTTTCCTGTAGTGTTTACCCTCGCAGGCACACTGTTTTATATGCTTAGAACGCTGTTGTGAGCTACAGCAGCTGGTTGGCAATGTTTGCCAGCTCCGAGCGCTCGCCTTTTTCCAGGGTAACGTGGGCATACAGCGGGTGGTCCTTTATGCGGTCGATCAGGTACGACAGCCCATTACTTTGCGAGTCGAGGTAAGGCGTGTCTATCTGGTAGATATCACCGGTAAACACGATCTTGGTGTTTTCCCCAGCGCGGGTAATTATCGTCTTTACCTCGTGCGGTGTCAGGTTCTGGGCTTCGTCTACAATAAAGAAAATGTTGGACAAACTTCGGCCTCTTATGTACGCCAGTGGCGTAATCATCAGCTTTTCCTGGTTTACCATATCGGTAATGCGGGCATACTCCTTGTCCGATTCGCTCCATTGGTTCTGAATAAACTTCAGGTTGTCCCACAGCGGCTCCATGTAAGGGTTTAGCTTCGACTTGATGTCGCCGGGCAGGTATCCTATGTCTTTGTTGCTAAGGGGCACAATGGGCCTCGCCAGGTAAATTTGCTTATAGGCACGCTTTTGCTCCAATGCGCCGGCCAGTGCCAGCAGGGTTTTGCCGGTACCAGCCACTCCGGTAATGGTTACCAGCTTTACCTCCGGGTTCAGAATCGCATGCATGGCAAAGGTCTGTTCGGCGTTTCGGGGCTTTATACCATACACCGATACCTTTTCTACCTTCTCAATGTGTTTCGAGTTGGGATTGTAGTACGACAAAATGGAGTTTTTGTCGCTCTTGAGAATATAGTAGTTGTTGGCCACCGGCTTATGGCCTTTCAATATTTCCTTGCGGTCAATCGAATTCTGCTCATACAGCTTACTGATGTGGTCGGGGTCTATGTTTTCTTCAATTGACTTGCCGGTATACAGCGAGTTAACGTTCTTGATCTTACCGGTTTCATAGTCTTCCGAGAGCAAACCAAGCGACTTCGCCTTCAACCTCAAATTGATGTCTTTGCTAACAAGAATTACCTTTTTTGCTTTTTCTTCCTTCTTCAGGGTGAGTGCGGCATTCAGTATTTTGTGGTCGGGCTTCGGATCGTCGAACACTTTTTCGGCGTCTATCTCCGGGTTGGAGTGCATAAGCACCTTAAACTTACCCTTGGTTTTGCCATTGAGCGGCACCCACTCCTGCAGCATAAATTTCTCGGACAGCGTATCGATGAGCCGTATGAACTCCCTTGCTTCAAAATTTTTGGTATCGTTTCCCTTCTTAAAATTATCCAGCTCCTCAAGCACCGTTATAGGAATTGCCACGTCGTGTTCAGCAAAATTCATAATGGAGTCGTGGGAGTAGAGGATTACGGAAGTGTCGAGTACAAAAACTTTCCCTTCTTTCGTTGCTTTGGCCATATGTACCTGGTAAGAGATCCTTGAAAGATCAAACACCTTAAGGTTAATGATTATTGGCTAAATGTAGAAGTATAACCGGCAAAAAAATTAAAAACCCCCTCAGCTTGCGCCAAAAAGGGCTTTATCCTGAAGTAATTCTTCCTGTGGCCGCATCCTGCAGCGCCTGATAGGAAATCGATACCTTGCCGAAAAATGCCTTGAGACCAAAAGTATGTTTTAACCACCAGTTGGTTTTGGATAGTACTGGTCTTCCTTCTCCCGGGGCACAATGGTAAGCACATTCGCCAGGCAAAGCTTTACCAGCACCCTGGAAGCAACAGCCGCCGGGATATTTGCCACCGAAGCAAATTCGGACAGCGTAATCGATTTGTGCAGCTTAAAATGCTCCATCAGTTTCTTCTCATTGTCGCCGTAGGTAAAATGCACGTCCTTGTATTTGCGGCCCTTCTTTAATATCTGGCGCATTTCGTTACTGGCCTGTATGCTCCGGTCGTTCACCCGCACATAAGCCTTGCCTGGCTGCGCCGCTTCCGCCCTGGCATAGTGAGGCCTTCTGCGGCTTGGCTTTATAAAGTAATAGAGTACAGAAAGATCATCATTAATAGGCACTATCTCGGATTTGTAGTCAATGGCAGGCTTACACAGTTCGTTTATTGCCT
>CBFGTI010000069.1:0-28067 GCA_965651695.1 uncultured Imperialibacter sp.
CGCTCCGGTACTGATGAACGGTAGTGAACCCCGAATCAGCAGTCCATTGCCATACCTCGCCCGACCCGTCGCCCCCGGTAATAGTGCTATTTTTCGCCTGGTAGGAAAGGTGCAGGGTGAGTGCGGCTTTTTCCTTGCTCTTTATCAATGGTTTTGCTGCAAATTGCTCAAGGTGCAAGTTTCTTTCTCCACGGAGTGAATCGTGGCTAAGGGATTCCGGCGCATTCTCAAGCACGTAGTTCATAATGGCCTCCCAGTCTGCCATGCTCAATATGGGCTTTTCCGGATAGGTGCCCGCAAGCTTAATGGCCAGCTTTTCTTCATCGGAGAGCCTTTGGTATGGGTCGTAGTCGTTGTAGCTAATGCCCAGCCGGGCAGCCATGTCGGGCAATATCACGTTTTCCCAAATGTTTTTCGGCAATTGCGCGGGGTCGGGGAGCACATGGCAGCTGCCACAGTAGGTTTTATACTTCGCTGCTGCCGTGTCGATTCCGTTCAAACATGCCGCCATGTAAGCAACGGCGCCCAGCATTCCCAAAAGAGCAGCTGTCTTCAATACCTTCATCACATGCTATTCTCAAAAATGCAATAATAGGGAAAGGATCGGGAAAAAGCTGACGCACTGTCGAACCTTTTGCTGCGAATGCAGATGCCACGCCATAGCTAAATATTCGTTAGCTACCCGACCAACTGATTTGATAAATAACTATATTTAAAGGTTTTAGCAATTTTATTGCTGCTCATTTTTTATCGAATCGTTCAATGGCACATTCCTACCAAACTAAATTCGGAGTGTCATGCGGATCACTATTGTTGCTTCTTTTTGGATGCGATACGCTGACTCCCCCTACGCAACTGTTTACGCTCGTTCCTCCGGAACGATCAAAGGTTCATTTTAGTAATGAGATTCACTACAACGAGTCTTTTAACCCGTTCACCTATCACAATTTGTTTAATGGTGGCGGAGTGGCGGCTGGTGACGTAAACAACGACGGCCTCGTCGATTTGTTCTTTTGCAGCAACCTCGGCCCCAATAAATTATACCTCAACAAAGGCAATTTCGAGTTTGAAGACATATCCGGAAGAGCCGAAATTTCCACTCAGGGCATTTGGTACACGGGCGTCACCTTTGTGGATATAAATGCAGACGGCTTACTGGATATATACCTTTGCCGGTCAGCGGATTTCGAGGTGGGCTGGCGTGGCAACGAGTTGTACATCAATAGAGGCGACCTCACTTTTGAAGAGCGGGCCGTTGACTACGGTTTGCATAACGTGGGCTTTTCTACCCATGCTGCCTTTTTCGACTACGATAACGACGGCGACCTCGACTGTTACCTGTTGAATAACTCTAACCGGTCGGGCAGTGAATACTATAATTTGACTGTGCAACGGAAGATTCCCGATCCGAAAGGGGGAAACAAACTGTACCGAAACGATAATCAAAAATTTGTTGAGGTAACGCAGGAGGCTGGAATTTACGGCAGCATGATTGGCTTCGGCTTGGGTGTTACGATTGCCGACATCAACAAAGACAACTGGCCCGACATCTACGTGTCAAATGATTTTTTTGAGAGGACTACCTCTATATCAATAATCGGAACGGTGGGTTTGATGAGTCGCTGGAGGAGTACTTCAGGGAGATACATGTTTTCGATGGGGGCCGATATTGCCGATATAAACAACGACGGGTATGCCGATATCTACGTGACCGACATGCTGCCGGAGGAGGAATCGCGTATTAAAACCAAAACCAGTTTTGAAAGCTGGGACAAATATCAAAAGAACAAGGCGAAAGGATTTTACGAGCAGTTTTTAAGAAATACGCTACAACTAAATCGCGGGCCTGTGTGGTCGCCGGAAAAAAAGGAGAACGAATACCATTTTAGCGAGATAGGGAGGTTGGCCGGGGTGCATGCTACAGATTGGAGTTGGGGTGCTTTGATTGCAGATTTAGACAATGATGGTTTAAAAGACATTTTTGTGGCAAACGGCATGTATAAAGACGTTACCGATCAGGACTTTATCCAGTTTTTGGCCGACGACCCTTTACGTGACGCAAAAACTTCGTTCAAAGCACTGGTAGACATGATGCCGTCGTATCCGCTGGCCAACTACGCTTTTCAAAACAACGGAGACTTAACCTTTTCAAACCGGGCTGTAGAATGGGGAATGGGGCACAGGGGATTCTCCAACGGCTCGCTCTACGCAGACCTGGACAACGACGGCGACCTGGACATTGTAACCAATAATCTCAACTCGCCGGCATTTTTGTACAGAAACAATGCAGAGAGCCTATTAAAAGATAACAACTACCTGAAGGTAGTGCTGACAGGTGCCGGAAAAAACACAATGGGCGTAGGCGCAAAGGTTACGCTTTATTACGGCACAACGGTCAATTATCAGGAAGCCGTAAACGCAAGGGGCTTTCAAAGCTGTGTAGATAACCGCCTGAATTTCGGTTTGGGCAAAACCAAACTTATCGACTCCCTCGAGGTTGTGTGGCCTGGTGGCGACCGGCAGGTTTTGTTGAATGTCGCTGCTAATCAGACGCTTCAACTAAAAATGACCGATGCCACAAAAAGTAGTACACCTAAAGCAGATGCGCCGGAAAGTGCCATTTTTGAAACAATAGCTGCGGAACGAATGATCAATTTTCGGCACAGGGAAGACATGCTGGTCGATTTTAAGAAAGATCCTCTCATTTATTATATGCTTTCTGCCGAGGGACCTAAAATGGCCACAGCTGATGTAAATGGCGACCTTTTGCAGGATGTTTACATAGGAGGAGCAAAAGGGCAGGCGGGCTCATTGTTTCTTCAGAAGAAGCCGGGTGAGTTTGTGCCCGCTCCGGAGCCGGCGTTTGAAGCTGACAGTCTTTATGAAGATACAGATGCTTTGTTCGCGGATGTAGACAACGACGGCGATTTGGACCTGGTGGTAACTTCGGGGGGCAACACATATCCTGCATCGCACTCATTCCTTGCCGATCGTCTGTATTTGAATGATGGAAAAGGTAGATTCGCCCGGGCCGCTCAAAATTTTCCTGAAAATACCAGCCTTGAAAACAGCGCCACTGTTGCAGCGGCCGACTACGACCTCGACGGTGATATAGATCTTTTTGTCGGCAACAGGTTGGTTCCCAATCTCTACGGGTTTCCGGCAAGCGGCCAGCTTTTGCAAAACGACGGAAGGGGAAATTTTGTAGATGTTACCGCGGAAATAGCCCCTGCTCTTCTAAAAATGGGAATGATTACCGATGCCGTATGGCTCGACTACGACAACAACCGGACGCCTGATTTGATGCTTGTGGGCGAATATATGCCCGTTTCTCTGCTTCGAAACACAGGTGAACGTTTCGAAGAGGTGACGGCCACAGCTGGCTTCGTACAAACCAATGGCTGGTGGAATACGTTGAAAGTCGCCGACCTCTACCCCGACGGCTACCCCGACGTGGTTGCCGGGAACCACGGAACGAATTCGAGATTTAAGGCGTCGCCGTGGAAGCCCGTGAGCCTTTACGTCAACGACTTTGATGATAACGGATCAATCGAACAGATTGTATGTACCTACAACGGAGATAGCCAATATCCGATGGTGCTGAGGCACGACCTGGTTAGCGTGTTGCCAGGGTTGAAGAAAAAATACCTCAAATACGAAAGCTATAGAGAGCAGAAGATAACGGACATTTTCACCAGCGCACAAATGGAAAAAGCGATCAGGCTCGACGCCTATTTGATGAAAACCGTGGTGTTTTTAAATGATAAAAAAGGAGCGTTTAAGCAGGTTGAACTTCCCGTAGAATGCCAGTTTTCCCCCGTTCGGGCCATTGCGGTGGATGATTTTAACAGGGATGGAAAGCTGGATATATTGTTGGGGGGCAATTTCTACGAAGCCAAACCGGAAGCCGGCATACACGATGCAAGCTACGGACAGCTATTGCTGGGCGATGGCCTTGGCAATTTCACGTCCACTTCGATGTCGGTGAGTAACCTTCTTTTGAAAGGACCGGTACGGGATTTCTGTATTATTGATAATCCTGATTATAGCTATGTGCTGGCTTCGGTAAATAATTCTCAATTACAGATATTAAAGTTCGGAACGAATAGTATGATGGTGAGCCGCTAGAGGCTGTTAGCTTCGCACAAAGCATTTTTTTACTGAGGCTTTGCTTACCATTTACCGATTTACCACCTCTACCTTGTTTTCGACGCCGGAAAGCACCAGGTCAAGTATTTTGCTGCTTCCTTTCAGGTCTTGTTTTTGCCCGTTTATGATCACCGCTCTCACACCCTCCGAAGGCATCTGCATCCTGAGCTTCCAGTCGGCCCGCTGCTTGATGGTGTAGGTAACAGTTGTGCCTTCCGTAGCTTTTGTATAACCAATGCTGTTGGTGCCCACTTCTACGTTGCTAATCGACACGTTGTGCCAATGCGAAGGCATGTTGGGCCTTATAATTATCTCTTTTTTGTGCGCCATGGGCTGTATGCCAAAAAAATGGTTTACTACAGGTACAGCCACCGCGTAAATGTTCCATGCCTGCACCACCATCCCGTAGTCGGGGCTTACTTCGTACATAGAACCGGGCAGGGCAAAACTAAATGAATTGTGAAGTTTTGTGAGGTACTCCAGCGACTGGTCGGGGCGGCCGTAGCGCGCTTCCGACACCGCCTGCACACCCGTAGGCAGCGTCATTACGGCGCCCACATAGCTGAATGCCTTCCATTTGGCTGCTTCGTCGGAGGTTTCGTCGCGGTCCATGCCGGTTACGTACATGCCGAACCGGTTGCTGTAGCGGCGTGCTGTTTCCAATGCCTGCGCAGCTTTCAAACTATCGGCCACGCCCATTTCGGTGGGTGTATTAACCACCCAATTGTGGTGCACTACATACCCCTGCAGGTCTTTGTCTCCTTCAAGTTCAACCTTGGCCCGGGTATTTTTCAACTCCTCAATTGCCCAGGGTTTATTTATCGTGTCGGCCCTTACCATGGCAGCGTCTATAAGCGCCAGGGCGTCGCTTTTTGAAGACCGAAAGTCGGCGAACGAACCAAACTCCGGCACCCACCATTCGGTATTAATTTTTTCGCGCAGTTGGTCGGCCTTTGCAGTGTAGCTTTTGGCGAGGTCGGTTTCGCCCATTTCGGTGGCCATTTTTGCAGCCGCCTCAAAAGCCTGCTGGGTGTAAACTACCACGTCCACCATTTCGCTGTGCAGCCCGTGGATTTCCATCATTCCCTCCCCGTCGGGGTACCCGTTGCGGTCTTTGTCCTGTCGCTGAATGTATTCAAGTCCTTTTTTCACCTCGCCAAAGTACTTTTCCAGCAGGGATTTGTCGCCTGTCCATTCGTAGGCCTTCCACAGCAGGTATATAAAATGCGGTGTTTCGTTGAGGTTGCCGGGGTTGTAAGTGACACCATTGGTGGATGTTTCGTGGATGATACGGCCATTGCCATTCAGTTTCATCGAAAGCTTCATAATCAGGTCGATGGTGCTAAGCGCCTCCTTGTGTCTTCCGGTTGCCAGCCAGCCCTGCAGAGCATAGCAGTTGTCGGCGCCAAACCACCACGGGTAGTCGGGCAGTCCGGCCGAGAGCCCCCTGCCGAGGGTGTCTACGTCACGTATCAGCCAATCTGTGTTGTACTTCATCCACCTGTACATGGTTTCTATGCCTTTGTCGGGTATGGAAATGGCAGAGCGTTTTCCAAATTCGTCATACCTGGTCATTTTTTTCCTTAGCAATGTTGCGGGGTCGGCTTTCAGCATTTGGTAGGTAGAATCGGCTTTCGCTTTCGACTTATGCGAGCCGGCAATAAAAAACTGTATAACAGCACTTTCGCCGGATTTTACAGTTAATGCCGACGATATGCTGGCATCTACCCCCTTGCCTTTATGGTCGGGCGTGCAGGAGTTTCCTTCCGGGGCGGTTGTCAGCACCTTTTCGCTGCTGCCAAAGGTGGCAAACCAGTTGTTGCCGGCATCTTTGGCATCAATAGCTTGCGAGCTGGCATTCCAAACTGCCGAGTCTGCGCCGTCGGTTATATTCAGCCTTTCGGAAAGCCACACAGGCATCAGGTCTACCATTCCGGTAAATGTAACCGTCAGCTCCTTGTCGCTGTCGCCCTTGTTTTTGATATTAAACTCAACCACCATGCCCTCTATTCCATCAGGCACAAACTGAAAACGCTCAACTTCCAGCTCGCCGCTGGCAAAAGAGTGTTTATTGCCGAATGGATAATTTGCAAACGAGTGGGCGTCGGTCAAACACCAGCTTTCTTCCGATCCGTTTTCTTTTATGCTAAAGACAAACCCGTCCATCAGCTTAATGGGGTGCTTCCATATTCCGCCCATTTCTCCCTGCACGTGCCAGCCAATGTCGGGAAAGCTGCCATCCTGGTGGCCAACCATATAAAGCTTGTCACCCGCTGCTACAAAAGGTGTGTTGAGATACTCGCTTTTGCCGGCAATCAACTCGGCTTTTTCCACGACCGATAGCAGCGAAGGTGTTTGCTGCTGCGGATTGCACGAAAACAGAAGAAAAGTTAAAAGAAAGAATGGAAGGGTGTATCTCATTTGATTGACGGTATAATCGAAAGTTCCTAAAATATGGATTAATTGCAGGCGATGCAATTCCGTGTAAATGGAACAGCGATTTGCGCGTAATCTGGGAGCGCTGCGGCTTTTTCATTCCGTTTGAAATACTAATTTTAGGGCATGAAAAACTATTCTCTTGCTCTGATTTTACTGGCCGCCTGCGCTGCTCCAAAGGAAAGCGTAGTGGAAGAAAAAGCACCATTTCAGGAAAAATACCGTCCCCAATACCATTTTTCACCCCCTTCGCAGTGGATGAACGATCCCAACGGGATGGTTTATTTCGACGGCGAGTATCATTTATTTTATCAACACTATCCCGACAGCAACGTATGGGGGCCCATGCATTGGGGCCATGCCGTGTCGCAAGACCTGGTGCGTTGGGAACATCTGCCCATAGCCATTTACCCCGATAGCCTTGGCTACATTTTTTCGGGTAGCGCTGTAGTCGACTGGAACAACACTTCGGGGCTTGGAAGCGCACAGCAGCCTCCTCTTGTTGCCATCTATACCTACCACGACGTTGAAGGAGAGAAGGCCGGCAAAAACGATTTTCAAACCCAGGGACTTGCTTACAGCACCGACAGGGGCCGCACATGGACCAAATATGAGCAAAACCCGGTGTTGAAGAGTCCGGGCATCAAAGACTTCAGAGACCCCAAAGTAATGTGGTATGAAGCCGGCGAAAAATGGATAATGGCACTTGCAGTTCAGGACCATATCCGTTTTTACTCATCATCCAATCTGCTCGACTGGAGCCTTGAAAGTGAGTTTGGGAAAGACGCTGGTGCCCATGGCGGCGTGTGGGAGTGCCCCGACTTATTTCCTCTCCAGGTGGGTGGCACTGGAGAAACCAAATGGATACTGTTTGTAAGTATTAACCCGGGCGCTCCCAATGGTGGCTCCGGCACTCAGTATTTTGTAGGCGATTTTGACGGAAAGAAATTTACACCCGACTCGAAAGACAGCAAATGGATTGACCACGGCACCGACAACTATGCCGGCGTTACCTGGTCGGATGTGCCCCCGGAGGACGGCAGAAGAATTTTTCTTGGCTGGATGAGCAACTGGCAATATGGGCAGGTGGTGCCTACCACCGCCTGGCGCAGTGCTATGACGCTGCCCAGAAGCCTGGAGTTGAAGCAACTGGAAACGGGCTACGTGCTGCATTCGCCGCCGGCAAAGGAGGTTGAGCAGCTGCGTGCCGGGCAGCAGGACGTGGGCCAGAAGCTAAATGACGGGGGTGTGGTGGCCGCCGACAGCCTGTTTGAGCTGGAGCTGGCGGTGGAGCTGCCTGAAGACGAAACATTTACCCTGGTGCTGGCGAACAAAAAGGGCGAGGCAGCCAGGCTGCTGATTAGTGCCGGTGGAATGTCTTTTGACCGCACCAAAGCCGGGCAGGTCGATTTCGAGGCCGGGTTTGGCGCTGTTCATAACGCACCAAGGCCCCTGGGTAGCAGCATCCGGCTTCGGGTGTTTGTGGATGTAGCCTCGGTTGAAGTGTTTGCCAACGAAGGCGAAGTAAACATGACGGAGCTGGTGTTTCCCAACGAGCCCTTAACGCAGATCAGCGTCGAAAAAGGAGCGGGGGCTGCCGTAACATCGGGCACCGTGTACCCGCTGAAGTCGATATGGCGGTAGATGATTACGCGGATTGGTGTGAAAAAAAATTCCCAACTGTAGACGATTTTTTCGGATCGAAATACTTTCTACCCTGCTGCACGGCTGTTTTGTGCGCTTTCAGGCATTAGAATGCTTTTTGCTTTTTTTCGGCAAAAGCATCGATCATGAGAAAGTTTATGCAGGGGGTGAAATCTTTCGGCGTTTTGCTGAAGGAGACTTTTGTGAAATACAACGAACGTGACCCATTCCGAAACAGTGCTGTAATAGCCTACTACACCATATTCTCGCTACCCGGCCTATTGGTAATAATCGTTAACCTGGCCGGGTATTTTTTTGGGGAAGAAGCGGTAACCAACAAAATTTCCTCGCAGGTGCAGGGCACTATCGGCCCTCAAACTGCCCGTGATGTGGAGAAAATTGTGGCGGAAGCAAGCATGTCGGAAGGCACCTTTCTCTCGACCGTCGTTAGCGTGGCCGTGCTTATTTTCGGAGCTACGGGGGTCTTCTACCAGCTTCAGCAGACGTTGAACATTATGTGGCAGGTAGAGCCTGACCCCAAAAGAAAGCTTCTTAAGCTGGTTAAAGACAGGGTGTTCTCTTTCGGGCTCATACTTGTCATCGGCTTTTTGCTGCTGGTTTCACTGGTGCTTTCAGCCGCGTTAAGTGCCATGAGCGACTGGGTCACCGCCAATCTGTCGGACGCCTTCAACATCCTGTTTAAAGTACTCGATATCGCTATTTCGCTGGGGATTGTGACCCTGCTTTTTGCGGCTATCTATAAGTACCTGCCCGATGCCAAGATAAGATGGAAAGATGTGTGGATAGGTGCTTTGCTTACCGCGGTGCTGTTTGTGATAGCCAAGTTTCTGCTGGGGCTGTACTTTGGCAATACGGATCCCGCCTCGGCCTACGGTGCTGCGGGTAGCATCGTGCTGATCATGCTTTGGGTTACTTATTCGGGAATGATCCTGTTTTTTGGGGCGGAGTTTACCCTTGTATATGCCAATAAATACGGCGCGAAAATACGGCCGGTTGAATACGCCAGATCAACCAAACGGTCGAAGGATCCACGAAAGAAGAGCACAAGCTTTACTGTAAGAATGAAGGAGAAGTCGGAGGCAGGCGAGGATTAGAGTGTCTCCAAAGTACCTGCCGGGGGAGCCGTTGCCGCGTAGGCTCAGCTCTCTTTTGAAACCTTCTGATAAGCTTGTTTGGGTGAACCGCAGGTTGGGCATTTATAGTCGGCCGGTAGCTTTCTGAACAGCGTGCCTGCCTCAATGTGCTGCGCGGGGTCACCCATCTCTTCATCGTAAATGGTGAGACATTCGCTGCATTGATAGTGTGCCTTGCGGCCGCCGTTCGTATCTTTGGGAGCCTTGCGAATTTCGAGGCTCTTTTCATCCAGCTGTTCGTAGTACATATAGCTAAGCTCAAGCATTAGCGGCGGTATTACCTCTTTGGTAATACCCCGGGCGTAGTATTGGTACTCCATCAGGTTGGGGTTGAAATCCCTGGAGTACAGGATGTTGTAGGTGGGGATGCCCGTGCCGGCGTCATTTTTCTCAATCACCACCGAGGTAAACAGCGTGACATTTTTGTCTGAAACAATCGAAAATGTAAGCCCGTAAGTGCTGATGTCCATCTTATCCATTTCCCTTACCAGGAAACTCTTCAGTTCCATGGCTTCGTCGTCGAGCACAGGAATGTGCCAGTTGAGTTCCAGCGATGAGTGCCGCATATTGATACCATACCTGCCCAGCAATTTTTCCCAGCCGATACGGTGTTTCTCCTCGATGCCCTTCACGATAAATGATTTCCACGGGGTGAGGCTGATTTTTCCCACGTCAGTTTCTATACACCGCTGGCACAGGGCTTTAAGAAACCTGATGTCGAACTTATTGTTTCGCCAATACAACCCGAGCCAGTATTTACCATCGGGTATTCGGTTGAATCCCTCGTAGTACGGGAAATTGATATCGGGGTAGGTGAGGGTTTCATTTGCCGGTTGGGCATTGACGGCCACAGTAGCAAGGGCCTTTTGGTAGAGTGTATCGAAGCCGGCACGGGGTGTGCCAACCATGGCTTGTTCGAGCGCAAACGATACTTTGGCGAGATCGAAGCCATAAAAGAGGCTGGGAGCGGGCCATGGTTTGCTGCCGGGTTCATCCGACCGCATGTACAGGTGCCAGTAGTTTTCCGTTGAAGAGGCTATGAAATTGAAATGCCCGGAAAACAACGGCACGAGGCTTTGGGAGGGATCGGTGATGTTGATTTTGAAGCGGGGACGGTAGTCGAATGAGTCGAGAATGTAATGATAGATGTGAGAAGCAATCCAGCTTTTCTTCGGCATCACATCTAAAGAAACATAGGAGGTGACGATGTTTTGAAATTGGCTGGCGTTGATCTCGTATTCCGTTTGAATAGAGGCAAAGGTTTTATCGAGATAAGCGGGATCGTACTTTCCGGCCGGAAAAAGGATGTCCTGCCTCGATCCGAAATGGATGTAGTCGGACCCCAGGTGCTGCGCCGTCTGCAGAATTTTGAGGAAGTCGCCGGGCGAAATGATACCTCCTTTTACAAAAACCCTCACCAGGTTAAGTTTGTCCATCGGTTGTTTTCTCTTTGGGTCAATTTAGAACATCGGCGGCAATCGCATGCCTGTTCAAAAGGTTTTTTATCTCCGGTTTGCAACTACCGCATCCCAGCCCGGCACCTGTGGATTTGCACACCGAGGGGAGGTCGCGGCAGCCTGCTTCAATTGCACTGCGGATGTTGCCTTCGCCCACGTTGTTGCAGCTGCAAACCAGCTTGCCCACTAAGGCCTCTCGCTGCGGGCCGGAGCGTAGCAGGCTTTTCCTTTTCTCCGAAAGCTCGGTGCCATTTTCTATCAGCTCCCTGAACTCGGCAAACTCCGCCTTGTCGCCCATCAGTATGGCTCCCACCAGCCTGTCGCGGTGAATGATACACTTTTTGTAATACGACATGCCCCTGTCTACCAGCAGAATCTCCTCGTACTCCGGATCGTTGTCGGGTGCTTCGGCCATACCCACCGAGCAAAGAGAAAGGCCTGCAATTTTCAGAATGTTCATCGGTGTGCAGCCGGTAAACATGCTGTGGTTGTCTCCCTGCAGGTAATGAGCCAGCACATCGGCATGTTTTTCTGCAGCCGCGGTAATGCCGTTCAGCTTGCCATTGTGCTCGGCCACCTCGCCTAGTGCGTAAATGTAGGGATCGCTGGTTTGCATGTAGTCGTTCACTTTTATGCCCCTGCCGCAGTCGAGCCCAGCCGCCTTGCCAAGCTCAATGTTGGGTTGGGTGCCTATGGCATACACAATGGCGTGGCTAATGAGGCTTTTTCCACTCTTTAGCCTGGCTTCAAGGCACTGGTCGTTGATCTTTTCTACCCGCTGCACCTGGTCGTTGGTAAATACCTGTATGCCCATGTTCTCAATTTCGGACCGCAACAGACTGCTGGCGAGGTTGTCGAGCTGTCGCTCCATCAGCCGCGACGATAGCTGTATAATCGTTACCTTAATCTTTACTTCCGAAAGTGCGGCCGCCAGTTCTATGCCAAGCAAACCGCCGCCAATTACTATTACGTGTTTTCCTTCGCCAATAGTGGTTTTCAGTTCGTCGGCATTGTGGCGGTCACGCATGGTAAAGATCCCCTTAAGGTGCAAAGGCACATCGGCAGGTACAAACGCCCGGCTGCCGGTAGCTATCACCAGCAAGTCGTAGGCGTGTTTCTCCCCGTGCTGGTCTGTTACCGATTTTTCTTTTGCATCGATCTTCTCAATGCTGTTGGCCTGGTGCAAGTGTACATTCAGGTTTTCAAATTCTCCTGTTTTAAACTTCAGCAGGTCTTCCCATTGCTTTTGGTTGTTGATATACTCGGGCAGCAACACCCGGTTATAAAAAGGGAATACTTCCTTTGAAAACACATGTATCTCGTCATCCTGGTTGAGCTCCCGGTGTGTGTTAATAAACCTGTAGGCTGCAGCACCGGCACCTATCACTACAATTTTTTGAGACGGTTTTTTGAACTTGCGTACCTGCACAGCCGAAAATTTAAACCCGGGCTGTTTCGACGTCGGGTCAAAATCGGTGGAGGTAAGGTTATTGGTTCGGCTAAGGTCTTGCATCAGCGTTTTTCCCCAATGCATGGGCAGAAAAACAACGCCGGGCCTGATTTTTTCCGAAAGCCGTGCCACCACCTGCACCTTTCCTCTTTTGCTCTCTATCTCCACTGTTTGCCCGTCGCTAACGTCTCTGACCCGGGCATCAGCGGGATGCATCTCCAGAAATGGCTTGTCGATGTGCTGGGTCAGCTTGCTCACCTTGCCTGTGCGGGTCATGGTGTGCCATTGGTCGCGAATGCGGCCTGTGGTGAGTATAAGGGGATAATCGGGTGTTGGAGGCTCGGTAGCGTTAATGGGGGCATCGGATTTAATAGTGGCCCGGCCTGATGGCGTGTAAAATTTCCTGTCGGTAAAAAGCCGGGGTGTGCCTTCGTGCACGGAGTCGGGCACAGGCCACTGAAAAGTACCCTCTTTTTTCAATCTTTCGTAGCTGAGACCGGAAATGTCGATGTTCGTACCCCGCGTAAGCGTGCAATGCTCAGCATAAATTTCAGCCGGGCTATGGTAGTCGAAGCCGGCAAACCCCATTTTTTTAGCAAACCGAATCAAGATATCGCTGTCGGGCAGGGCCTCTCCGGGCGGTGCTATCACCTTGCTGAGATGGCTGATGCGGCGTTCGGAGTTGGTCATAGTGCCTTCTTTTTCCAGCCAGCCTGCAGCCGGCAAAATAAGGTCGGCATACTGCAGCGTATCGGAGTTTCCCGAAATATCCTGCACGATCACAAATTTGGCTGCCTTCAGTGCCTCGTCCACCAGCCGGGCGTCAGGAAGGCTCACCACGGGATTGGTACACATAATCCAGATGGCCTTCATTTCCCCGCTCCGTAGTGCCTCAAACATTTGCGTGGCCGTTTCGCCCGGTTTTTCCGGCAAACTGTTTACACCCCAAAAGCTGGCTACCTCTTTTCTATGGGCATCATTCGACAGCGCTCTATGAGATGCCAGCAGCGTAGCCATGCCGCCAACTTCGCGGCCACCCATGGCGTTGGGCTGTCCGGTAAGTGAAAAAGGGCCGGAGCCAGGTTTGCCAATATGCCCGGTAATGAGGTTGAGATTAATTAGCGCCAGGTTTTTGCTAAGGCCTTCAGTGCTCTGATTAAGCCCCATGGCCCACATGGTGATGAACCCCCTGGCGTTACCCATGTGGCGGGCAGCCTCTTTTATCTGAACTGCAGGCACATCGCAAATGGCGGCTGCCTCTTCCAGCGTAGTGCCCAGCACCTTCTGCTTGTAGGCTTCAAAGCCGTCGGTGTGGTTTTGAATGAAACTGAGGTCTATGTCGCCGTTTTCGATAAGGCACCGCCCAATGGCGTGCAGCAGCACCGTGTCGGTACCCGGGCGAAGCTGCAGATGGATGTCGGCTACACTGCACGAATCCGTTACCCGCGGATCAATTACTATTACTTTGGTGTCGGGGTTTTGCTCTTTATGTTTTTCAAGCCTGCGAAAAAGAATGGGATGGCACCAGGCGGGATTGGCACCAGCAATAAGGAAGCAGTCGGCCAGCTCAATATCGTCGTACGAAACCGGAACAGAGTCCTCGCCAAGGCTTTGTGTGTAGGCAGCTACGGCAGAGCTCATGCAGAGGCGGCTGTTGGTATCGACGTTGTTAGTGCCAATAAAGCCTTTGGTAAGCTTGTTCACGAGGTAATATTCTTCCGTGAGGCACTGGCCCGACACATAGAAGCCGACGGAATCGGGTCCGTAGTTTTTGATAAGCGACTTAAACACCGCTGCCGCCCGGCCAATGGCGGTGTCCCAGTCGGTGCGCTGCAGCGGGTGCGATTTGCTCCAGCGCATCTGCGGATAGAGCAAACGGTCGGAGGTATCGGCTACTGTGTAATGCAGGTTTTTACCCTTCGAGCAAAGCATGCCTTTATTCACCGGATGCAAGGCATCACCGGTTAGCTGTAGCCGTCCTTTTTGATCGAGCGTTACCTCTACGCCGCACCCGGTGCCACAGTAGGAGCAGGTCGATTTAAAGGTTCTGTTTAATTTATCCATGCAACACTAATTCTGTATCGGTAGTAATAGAAGAAGGGGGCGGCCCGACAAGCCACCCCGGTTTCCTCCGGCATAAATCCGGCTGTAGTATCCTGAAATTAAAAATAGGCCCCACCGAATATCGTTTTCAGACTCTTACTTTTTCCGGACTCAGTTGCAGGTCCTCGGCAGGAACCAGCAGTTCTTCCATTTCTTTCCTTGCCTCGGTTTCCATAGCGGGGGAGAATCTCACGGCAAAAACTGAGAAGGATACAGCAAGCACAATTAGCCCAAGCACAAGGAATGCTTCTGGCCATTCTAGGCCGGTGAGTTCCTTTTTGAAAAGAAACATACCCGCTACCGCACCAGCGTTGCCGCCGGCACCCACAATGCCCGACACAGCGCCCAGCGCTTTTTTATTGATAAAGGGAACCACGCTGTAAGTGGCGCCTTCACTCATTTGCACAAAAATACTGAAGATGATGAGGGAAATGATGATGCCGGGGATGGAGCCCATTCTTGAGAAAATGACAAGCGCTACGCCCTGGCAGAAAAGTGAGACGAAAAGCCACCTTACCCTGCCACTCAGGCCGTTCTTTTTTCCGAAGCGGTCGCCCATAATTCCACCGGCCGAGCGTGCAAAAAGGTTCATGAGCCCAAACAAACCGGCTATAAGTCCGGCTGTTTTTAAGTCCATGCTATAGTAGTCGGCAAAATACAAGGCAGCCTTTGAGTTTACTATAAGCTCAACACCAAAGCAGGCTCCATAGATAAGAAACAGCGCCCACACCCTGTAGTCTTGCAGGGCTTCTTTAAACATCTTACCACTGTTGCTTCCCTTTTTCTCGGCATGCTTCAGGTTCAGCTCCGAATAGTTTCCTTTGGGGGTGTCTTTTGTGAAGCGGTAGTAAATGATTCCCATGGCGAACAGCATAAAGCCAGGGGCAATCATTGCGTAACGCCACGCCAGCTGCTCCGAACCAAACCATGCGAGGCAAGCCGCGAAGACAAAAGGCATTACCTGCTGCGTTACCCCGCCACCCAGGTTGCCCCAGCCGGCTGTGGTGGCGTTGGCTGTGCCCACTACATTAGGTGCAAACATTACCGATGTGTGAAATTGTGTGATGACGAATGACGCTCCGATGGCGCCGATAAACATGCGGGCAATAAGAAATTGCTCGTAGCTATTGGCCAGGCCAACCAGCATTACCGGTATGGAGCCAAGTACCAGCAGCCATGAATAGGTAATTCTTGGGCCTATTTTATCGCACAGCCAGCCTACCAGCAACCGCATAAAGATGGTAGATGCCACTGCCACCATGTTGGTAGTCACAATCTGGTCGGTGGTAATCCCAAGGTCTTCCCTTATAATCTGTAGCATGGGGGCAAGCCCAAACCAGCCAAAGAAGCACAGGAAAAAGGCCAGCCAGGTAAGGTGAAATGTGCGCATGGGAACCGAGCTGAAACTAAAGAGGTCGATCCGTGTAGCTTTTTTAAATTTCGAATTCATTGTTTTAAAGTTGAGAGTAACCGAATTGAAGTTGAACAGCTTAGGGTGGTTTGGCTTGTGGTTAATTGAGTTGTATTAGCCTTTTGTGGTGCTGAAGAGTACCGGCTTAATAGTGAGCATGAGCCAGGCCCAGTTGTTGAGGGCCGTCCTGTCGCCGCCCTTCAGAAGCTCCATAGTGTTGGAGGCGAAAAGCTGCGAATAGCCGCCGGTCAGATTCACCTCGGGACTGAAGGTGTACTTGAAAGTCAAGTCAGCTTCGGTGCCCAGGTTTGTTGCTGCCCGTACGTTGTCGGCCTGGATAATGGTAGCACTGCTGAGGAATTGGTGTACATCAGCTGCCAGTGTCAATTTTTCACCAACCTTGCAGGAAGTTTTGAAGTATATATCCGTCAGTCCGCCGCTACCATGGGCATTGCCCACGTAGAAGTAATCCATGAAGCCATAGAACTTATGGTGTGTGCCATAAAGCGGATTAAAAGACTGGTCTTTGCTGCTGCCTGCTTCGGTGCCCGACAGATAATCGCCCCCGATGGTTATCGGAACAGAGCCGGTGGGCAGTGTAGCCCTCGCCGACGCCAGATATGCGCTTAGCTGAGAGCCGGCTGCGTTGTTGCCGAATTGATAGTAAAACTCTCCTTCCAGTTTGAGACCGGCCAGCTTATGGTTGGCAAAAAATCCTGTGGTTTGGCTGAAATGGAGTGCTGAATCGGTGGGGTTTTGCACGCCATTGTTGAGGAAAAGCAGCGAGAATGTTGAGCCATGAAGCTTTTTATTGAACCAGGCAAACTGCATGGTTTTGTAATTTCCCCCCATGCCGTAAAAGGTGCTGCTCAGCCGGGCAGGCTCAGCCTTAGAAACCACGTCTTCCTGGTTGAAGGCAGCACCGAAATGGAAAGAGGTGTTTTCTTTTTTATAGACCAGTTTTACCAGATCGTGCGACCGGCCCTGCTGGGCCCACGATAAGTCGCCCAAAATGCGGGCATTGTCGTATTCCAGCTCCTGCCTGCCTACTTTTAGTGCAAGGTTTGGGGTGAAGCCGTACTGGCCCCATGCTTCATACACGTTGGTTAGCGATGGATCGGCTTTATAAATTTGGGCAGTATTTCCCCAGAGCCTTACATCCTGGAAGGTGAGGTTGAATGCCAGCTTGTCGTTGGTGAAGTTGAAGTATAGCCGGGAACGCTGCTCAATGAAGAAAGCAGCATCGGAATTGGCATCCGTAAGCTTTTTAAAGCCGTTGCGGAACTCGGAGCGAGGCCTTATTTCTCCCGTAACAGAGAACTGGCCGTGGGCGCTGAAGGCAAATGCACTAAGCACCACTATGAAACAGTAGATCTTCCTCATACAATACGTAGTTGATCGTTAAAATTTAAGTAAATATACGTAAATATTTACACTACGTAGAATTTGTGGAATAAAAAATAAGTAATAATACGTAATTTATGCTCATCACAATGAAGAGCTGTGAAAATTGAGATATTGGTAAAAAAGAAATGGGAAAGCCGGGGGATATTGGGAAAGTTCCAGAAGCGCTACGTCAGGAACAGATCATGGAACGCCCGGGGAGATATTATTTTAAAGTTTCCAAAGATTTGCAGGTTCAGTAATTCTTTGTCTCCGGTAATCAGATAGTCTACTCGTGCAAACTCCGCAGCTCTTAAAACATTGTTGTCGTCTTTATCTGATATGACATCAGGTAGCGCATTTACAGGATCCAACGCCTCAGTTCTTTCCACAATAAGTTCCAGCACCTCGTTAACTTCGGCATCCGTAAAGTGGAATTTGGACATCAGCTTTTCACGCAACTCATCTAATATCCAATTGGAGGTAAGCATTTGATGCAACAGGGCGCAGTGATCATATACTTTGGCAGAAAACCCTTTGAAGACAAATGCCGATATCAACACATTTGTATCAAATAATATCTTCACGAGATCTGACCGAAAATTTGATCTTCATTTTCAAGATCACCTGTACGAGGTTTTTTTGAGAGGCGTTCCCTTACCTCCATAACCCTTTCCAGATAAAAGAAATCTTTCAGTGCCTTATGGATGGCTTGCTCAGGCGTTAGCTGAAGCTCAGTTGCCATATTTTCGATCTTTTTTAAGAGACTATCTTCTAATTGAACATTTATGGATCTCATATATTAACGTCTTATACCATTGTCCATCAGTTACGCATCTACAACCTCCTCCTCACTTAAGGGCAATCAGTCTCGCTAAACCCAATTGGGTCTTATACAAATATAGTGAATTGGTTTCTTAGTCAGCCTGACAATTGACAACAACCTATTTCCAAGGACCAGACCTTATTTCCTGGTAAGTGCATCCCATATCACTTCATTCACCTCAGTAGCCTGCAGCGGTTTGTTGCTGATGCTTCTCTCGGTGATCAGCACGGGAAAATAGCGGGACGAAATGAAAGGGCTCCCATGCGAACCTTTTACAAGCGTAGCATCCAGCGGTATCACGTCCATCACATACCGCAGCCCCAGCTTTTTGCGCAACAGCTTGTAGCCAGCCCGTAGCTTCGACGTCATAAACATCTCCACAGGGTCGTAGCCAGGTTTTTTATGTATGTCAACGCAGCGGGCATAATCGGGGGCTTTGGCGTCGTCTGCCCAGAAATAGTAAGTAAACCAGCTGTCATCATCGGCTACAAGCACAAGGTCTCCTGCCCGCTCGTGGTCGATGTGGTGCTGCTTTTGCGCTTTTTTGTCGAGCACAAGCCTTACACCCGGTGTGGTTTCGCAGAGCTTTTTTACCGCGTCAAAAGCCGTTGCGTCATTGATGTAGATATGTGCCACCTGATGGTCGGCTACGGCAAATGCACGGGAAGCACCGGCGTCCAGCAATTCGAGCCCTCTTTCTTCGCGGATACCGAGCAACCCATTTTCCCTCAGCAGCCTGTTGATGTGAACCGGGCGGCTCACCGGGCCGATGCCGTACTCCGAAAGCAATATAATTTTCGCACCTTTTTCCTCGTAATAGCGCACGAGGTCTTTTACAACCGCATCAATTTCTTGCAGGTCGTTTCCTATATTAGAAAGGTCGGGACCGAACTTCTGCAGGCAGTAGTCGAGGTGGGGCAGGTAAATGAGCGTAAGTGTAGGGTTGTACCGGCGGTCGGTAAGAATGGAGGCATCGGCAATCCACCTGCTCGACTTGATGTTGGCACCCGGCCCCCAAAACTGAAACAACGGAAATTGCCCCAGCTCTGCCTGAAGGTAATCTCGCAGGTCAGCCGGGTGGGAGTAGCAGTCGGGTAGCTTGCGGCCGTCGGCAAGGTAGTTGGGCCGTGGCGTTACCGAGTAATCGGCCGTGGAGTACATATTGTACCACCAGAACATCTTAGAGCAGGTAAACGACGGATCCTCCTTTTTTGCTCTTTCCCAAATCTTTTGCGTAGCTACCAGCTTGTTTGATTGCTTCCAGAATTTAACCTCACAGTCTGCCCGGTCGTACCAACCGTTTCCCACAATGCCGTGTTGCGAGGGCCACTTGCCGGTTACGTAGGTCGACTGCACAGAGGTGGTGACGGCCGGCAGCATCGGTTCAATGCTTTGCAGGTGCTTGCCTTGTAGCCAGCTTTTGATGAAAGGCGTGTGCTCGCCTATAAGGCTGGCCGAAAGTCCTACTATGTCGATTACGACTGTTTTGTTCATAAAGCTTGCTTAAATCAGGCTTTTAGCTGGTCAAGCACCCAACGCATTTCCCTGGTAATGGATTCTTCAATGGGGACCTTCAGTTCTTCGGGCAGCACTTCCCATGTGTAGGTTTCGATTTCAAGATGTGCTGTAAACGGCTTTTGCTTCTGTATTTGCAGCACTTGCGCAATGTCTCCCTGTGTCGATTGCAGCACCCCGTAGTCCTCTATGAACAATGGCACGTGAAAGTGGGACCGCCATTCTTCTACTTCTTCGTTGCCTGCATCGGCAAGTGCATCGGGCAGGTCGCGGTATCTTTTCAGCCCGCCGTTTTTCTTTCGTGCAACCACCTGGTGTAGGTAAGTGGGTTCATTGAAATTTCTGAAGCTGTTTACAACGGTCTCCCGGTTTTTTCCGCTGGCCATTGGCGCCTTCACAGCAGCGCTTATCTGTATTTTTCCCGTTCTAATACCCTCTGCGGCGAGCTGTTGTACTACCGCTGCATGGCTTTCGTACCCCACGGCGAAGTGGCACACGTCGTAGCAAAGCTGAATGTGGCGTTTAATAATGCTTACAGCCTCTGCTTCGGGTACCCCGTTTTTTTTCAGGGCCGCTATTCCCATGGGAAGCAGGTATTGCTTGTACCAGTCGATAAATTCAGGACCTGTTTCCAGCAGCCCGTCCGGTTCCGGTTCTATGTCGAGGTGCAGCAGCTTGCCGGTAGTCACGTGGATAGTGTGCAGGTGCTTTACAATCTCAATAATGGCGTTTGTTGTCGCGGTAAAAATCTGCGGCAGCTCAGCTGGTATATGCCAGTGCCGGTAGGTGAGGGGAGATGTTGAAATGCCGCCTTCCATGCCGTGGGGGAGCAGCTGCGAGAGGATATCGAACAGGCGTTTGGTGTAATCCACCCTCTCCCGGGTTGTCCAATCGGGCGCATGAACCTGATCCTTTACTACCGTATTGTGAAATCCGCCATAAGGAAAGCCATTCATGGTGAAAACGTAGGTATCGGTCTCAGTCAGCCACTTTTTAAATTCGTTCAGGGCGCCATCTTTCAAAATGTCGATGGATGCGGCATTCGACAATCGCAAGCCAATGCCGAACACATCGCCGGGGCTTACTTTTTGTTTTACCTGTGGAATGAATTTTCGGAGTGCAGCAAAATGGTCGTGCCAGCTTTCACCTGCATGAATGTTGGAGCAGTAGGTGAGCTGACCGGAAGGAGTTTTCATGTCAATAGTTGATCAAAGAAGATTTAACATAGTTTTCCAGCCATTGGCTTGCTTCACGAATCAACTGCTCATCCATGCTATGCACTTCTTCGCCGTGCCCGATTCCCCTCAGAAGCATGATGGTGAGTATGCCGCCGAGGTGTTCCCTGAATTCGGTAAGGCCATCCAGCAGCGGACTGTGGCCTTCGCCAAATTGAAGCTTCGTGTGAACCAGCGGAAAGCCCAGGTTTTGGAGCAAAGACAGGATGCGCTCGTTTTCTCCTGCCGAAAGCCGGCCGGTGAGCATGGAATAAACACTGTCGAGGGCAATGCCAATCGCAACAGCCTCGCCATGCCTGATGGCAAAGTCGGTAAGCGCTTCCAGCTTGTGGGCGCTCCAGTGGCCAAAGTCGAGTGGCCGGCTCGAGCCCATCTCAAACGGATCCCGCCCGGCTATGTGCTGCAGGTGAAGTTCTGCACACCGTTTTACCAGGTACTCCATGGCCGGCATGTCTCTTGCAGCAAGCGCCGTCGCATTCGCTTCAAGCCACTCAAAAAAACTGCTGTCTTTAATCAGCGCTACCTTCACGGCTTCCGACATGCCCGAGCGCCAGTCTACGTCGGAGAGCGTGGTGAGAAAATGAAAATCATTGAAAACAGCTACCGGCGGAGCAAATGTGCCGAGGAAGTTTTTTTTCCGGTAAAAGTTGATGCCGTTTTTTACGCCCACGCCCGAATCGTTTTGAGACAACACCGTGGTAGGAATTCTTATATGGCGCACACCGCGGTGCGAAATGGCCGCGGCATAGCCTGCCATATCCAATACAGCGCCGCCGCCAATGGCAGTGATGTACGAGTGCCTGTCGATTCCGTGCTTGTTAACCGCGTCAATGATACGGTACAACAGCGTTTCGTCGTTTTTGGCAAGCTCGCCTCCAGGCACCACCAGCACCTCCGGCACCAGGTAAACCTCAGGTGTTTTTTCGAAGTAGTTGCGGATATCCGACACGAGCGCCGGATGCGCCTGGTGCACACCTTCATCGATTACAACCAGCATTTTCTGCACCGTTCCGGCAGACTTGTTTTCTTTTAAAAAATCAGAAAATCCGGCGTTGTTCCGGCTGAAAAGGTGGTTGGTGAAAAATACTTTGTACTCAAACTTTACACTAAAAGATTGCTGCAAAAACTCCATACCGTGTGCTTAATACTTTTTTCGAACCGCCAATTTATGTTAATCGGATCATGTAACTGCAAATAATCTGGCCAAACCCAAGGAAACCAGCAATAAAAATGCAATGGCTATGGCCAGCTCCAGGTTGCCGAAGGCCGAAGCCCAGGCAGCATTCATCAGAATAAGAGCAATTACGCCCGATTTTACCGCCTTGCCTATGTTTCTGCCGGCCGGCTCTTTGATGGCCCTGAACAACGGCGGAAAGATCATTGCCGCAAACACCAATAAAAACACCAGCGCAACGTAAAAGTGCCCGTTGCCAACCGAAACTCCAAAAATGGCCGATATTACTGCCAGGTAAAACACTGTTGCCGTATACAACGTTTTTTTGCTTCCTCCATGCACTTCACCTCTGCTAACCATGGTAATGGCAGCAATATAAACGACGGGAATTGCAGCCAACCATCCAAATCGGGTGAGTGCTTCCGGGAGGATGCTCATACCCAGCAAAAGGTTGAGGCCCCTACAAAGTCCCATATTCAACGGACCGAAAAAAGAATGATGCTTGCCCCATTTATCGTATATAACGGAAGCTGCGGCGATCAGCAGCGCTATGATACCCTGGGGGTTCCAACTCACGCCGACTGCGCACGCTACACCTCCCACCAGCAAGGTGCTGCCAAAAGCAGCGGCCTGTACTTTTGAGATTAAGCCGCTGGGAATGGGTCTTTCAGGCCGCTCTACGGCATCGAGACCTGCATCAAAAAAATCGTTGAGTACCACGCCGCCACCATAGAGGCCGGCGGTGGCAAGCACCAGCAAAGCAACCGGTTCCCAGCCGAACGAATCGCCGGCGGCGTAACCGGCAATGGCAACGCCCGCCAGTATATCAGCCACTGCCGTCACCACATTGGCCGGTCGCATCAGGCGGAGAAATCCCGTAACCTCCTTCACGTTAGCGGATGATCAGCGAGTTTTTGTCGATCCTTGGCTGCTGTCCGCCCCGAAGCACGGTGTTGCCTTCAAACTTTTTGCTTTGATCGATGTCTTTTACACTGGCAAAATCGGCCTCGTCTATCTGCCCGCTCTGACCAAAGGCTGTAATCGCATTTTGATAGGTAACCAGGCGGATCACCTCGTCGGAAATGCCATTTTGCTTCATCAGCGAGGCAGTCTTTGGCACGGCAAGCGGATCGCTGATACCCCAGTCGGCAGCCGAGTTGATCATGATGCGCTCCGGTCCGTACTGCTTTACTACCTCTACCATCCGTTCATTGCCCATTTTGGTGAAGGGATAAATCGTGAAGGCAGCCCAAAAGCCTCTGTCGAGCACTTCTTTTACAGTTTCTTCATTGTTGTGGTCTACTATCACCATGCCGGGCTCAAGCCCCTGCTCAAGTGCAATGTCCATGCTGCGTTGCGTTCCGCGTTTTTTGTCGCGGTGAGGCGTGTGGATTTGCACAGGCAGCCCGGCTTCTTTTGCCAGGTCGAGCTGTGCGCGGTAATATTTTTCCTCTGCCGCGGTTTGGTCGTCAAATCCTATCTCGCCCACACCCACTACTCCTTCTTTGTAAATAAAAAGAGGCAGAATCTCCATTACCTGCTCTGCCAGGGCTTCGTTGTTGGCTTCGCGGCTGTTTAATCCGATAGTGCAGTAGTGTTTGATGCCAAACTGCGAAGACCTGAATCGCTCCCACCCGATGAGACTTGCGTAGTAGTCGCGGAAGGTAGCCACACCTGTGCGGGGCTGACCCAGCCAGAACGCAGGTTCTATAAGTGCCACTACGCCGGCATCGGCCATTGCCTGGTAATCGTCGGTAGTGCGCGAGGTCATATGCACATGAGGGTCAAAAAATTGCATCCCTTTTATGTTTTCCAGGTACACGGGCAAAGATTCCCTCTTTTGTAGGTCCTCTTCGGTAAAATTATCGCTGCAACACATAGTTTTTAATTAAAATATTTGAGCTAAACCAACGCTTCTTTTTGTGCTATTGATTCCCAGGAAACTTCGCCGGGCTTTAGTATATCGCCAAGCTTGCCCCGGAGGAGTTCAGCTGCTTTTGGGTGACTGCTCATGGCGCAAGCCAGCGCAGCAGCCTCTCTTTCGGTTTGGTCGCCTGATGCAGCCAGTTTCTCCATGTCGGGGAAAATGCTGTCGTTTATATAGGGGCCCACACACCGCCAAAGCATAGCAGGCACCGGTCGGTGGGCGGCCCAGCGTTCGTGGGCAAAGTCCGACAGCGTGTTGGCAAGCACCTGGTTGGCCCGGTTGTCAATGCCGACAATGCGGTTTAAGGGCTTTTCTGTGAAAATGGCTTTCAGCACCAGTTGGTTCCAGGCGGGTTCGTCGAGGTACTCCGCCGGATACGGGTTGTCGCACATGATAGCTTCCAGCACGTCGCCTATGTTACTCCTGATGCCCTCAGCACACCGAAGCTTCCATGCTTCAGGGTAAGCCAGCAATGGAAGGGCCGAATAGAGGGCCACGAGTTCATGCATCTCAGCAGCCAGGAAAAGCTCTTCTATAGCTTTAATGTATACTTCCTTGTTTTGTGGGGGCACCTGCATAAGCACCCAAACACGGCAGAGCCGGTCAGCCGTCCAATGTGCAATATGGAGCCCCTTGCGAATTTCGCCAACACTATCCACCGCCGATGAATCGAGCGCTAACGGCTGTTTGCCAACTTTTCGGGGCAGGGAAGTAAACGTAATGTTGAGCGCCATCGTGCCCCGGGGGCCGTTGAGTTCCGCTGCTTTTTGCAGCAACCACGCCCGGCTTTCAGGGGTTAGCTGTTTTTCCAGAATTTCAGAAAAGGCAGCCTTCAGCGCATCGGCATCGTAAGAGTACATGAACAAGGCGGGTTTGTTTACACTTAAGCTCATAGCAAATATCAAAGGTTTTGCCCACTATAAAAATACCGTTTGGCACATTCGCCGCTCTTTATAAAAGCGACAAGATTTTGGGTGACCGAGTGGGGCAAAAAAATAAGGATCAACGGCAGGATACAATGACATTAGTCATTACAGTGCTATTTAGATTTGTGAGAGGAAGGTCAGTCCAGCCCCAGCTCTCCCTTCAGTGCCGGCTCCTTGTCTATCTTGCGCATCAGCTCCAGCAGGTTGCCAACTTCCAGCTTTTTCATGATGTTGAAACGGTGGGTTTCGATGGTTCTAACGCTCTTGTCGAAACGCTCGGCAATTTCTTTGTTGCTTTTGCCCTGGTAGATGAGGTTAAGGATTTCTTTTTCCCTTTTTGTTAGCAGCGAGCCTTTCCCAGCCGTGGCAGTTGATGGTGCGGTGGCAGCCCGGTTCTTCATGTTGAGGTAGTGCTGAACCAGGATGTTGGAGATGTCTCCGGCGAAGTATTTTTCGCCTTTTTGTACAGTGTGGATAGCTTTTAAAAACTCCTGCTTGCTTGAGCCTTTGAGAAGATAACCTTTGGCGCCTACTTCTACCGACTGCAGGATGTATTCCTCGTCTTCATGCATCGATAGAACCAATGCATTGGTTTTTGGTGAAAACGACTTGAGCTGGCGAATGGTCTCAATGCCGTTCATTTCCGGCATGTTAATGTCCACAATTAATATCTCCGGTTGTTTTTGCCTGCACACCTCAAGCGCCTCCCTGCCGTTGGCCGCCTCGCCCACTACCTCCATTTCGCCTTCACTTTCAAGAAGTATCTTAATACCGTTTCTTACAATTTCATGGTCATCGGCAAGAACTACTCTAATTGGCGACATAGGTTAAACAGGTACGGTTATCGTTATTTGGGTTCCTAGTCCTTTCTTTGATTCGATCTGAAAACCGGCATTTACAAAGGCGGCTCTTTCCCTCATATTGAAAATACCGTGGCCCGACTCCGTAAAATACCCCGTCTTTTCCATTTGTTCGTAATCGAATCCCTGGCCGTCGTCTACAATAGTGATTGTAAGCAGGCTCGGATTGTGTTGGAAAGTTATGGTAATTTTTGTTGCGCCGGAATATTTAATCGCATTATTCACGCCCTCCTGGATAATCCTGTACAGGTTCATCTCTACGTTATTCTCCAGCCGGTTAATAAACTGTGTTTTGTCGACGAATTCGATGGCTATGTCCGACAGCTTGTTCACTTCGGAGCAGAACTTGCGAACGGCCGGCACGAGCCCAAAATCGCTGAGGCTGCTGGGAGCCAGGTTGAATGAAACTCTGCGTACTTCTTTCATTACGCTGTTCAAAAAGTACCTGGCGTCGTTCAATCTCTGCTTTTGGTGGCTTGGGCCGGTTAGAGGTACCGAATCGAGGTTCATTTTCATGGCGGTAAGCATTTGGCCAATGCCGTCGTGCAGTTCTTTTGCGAGGCGTCGGCGTTCCTCTTCCTGGCCTTCCAATATCAGCACTGAGCGGTACCGAAGCTCGTTTACACTTTTTTCTATTTTTTCACGGTTTAGCTCTCTTGCTTTTAGCTGAGCTTCTTTTACCTCGGTAATGTCTCTGCCAACAACTACCAGCTCTCGTTTTCCAGCTCGGTTATTCACAGGCGAAATAGACAGATCGAGCCAGATAAAATCGCCCGACGCATCGGTAAGCTTTACACCGCCCGTCCAGGTTTTGCCTTCGCCAAGCAGGTTTTTGACACCGTCCACAAAGTTGCCCGAGTGGCCTTCGGTACCCAGGAGATCGAAGACCGAAGCAGGCATCGGAGTGTCTTCGTCGCTTAACCGCGCCAGCATGGCTTCCGACCACCACGAAACGGTGCCATCTTCCCGGGCTTTGCACAACACAGCGTAGCTTTTTGGCTGAATTTTTACAGCTTCTAGGTCCTGGTACGACTTGCCGAGCTCTACATACAGCTTGTTAAGCTCTCTGGCCATTTGCTTGGCTGAGATTTCTGATTCTGCCAGACTATTGATAGCCTGGTTAACGCTGCGGGCGGTGGGTTGGAAGATAAACAGAAACTCAAGAACGATAATGATCAACGAAATAGCGACAAGTATTAGCTCGGCCACTCTGAGCAAATCCACTTTATCCCGCGCCTCCTGATCGTACTGAAAAACGATGCCGTCCATTAGTGAAAGAAAATGGCTTTCGTTGTTCATGATCGCCATTGTAGGCGCCAGGATAGCCTGACGAAGCTCGTCGTTCACTGTTGTTGCCTGCAATACCAGCGAGGCCAGTAGCCGGGCGTTTTCTACCATAGCCAGAAAATGGGGCGTGAGCGAATCGTACATCGCTTGCACCTCGGCACTGTTGTCGCCGGTAAGGCCGAGTGCATCGTCTCCCTCCAGCAGTCCCTTGTGTGAGGCCTCCCATTTGTCGGCAATGGCCGCAAGCGATTCCGAATGCTGCTTCATAGCGTTCAAGTCGCCGGACAGCGAAATCATGAGTGCCGTTTTTGTTAACTGCTGGCTCAGCATTCGCTGCCTGCCTGCCACATTTATCACCCGGGAGTCGTGCTGCTGCCTGCCAATGAAATTTTGCACGAGTATCTGGCTGAAAATAATGATGCCAGCGATGCCGGAGAGCGCCAATATGTAGAACCTGCCTAACCTTTCGAATTTCGACTTCACGTTTTTTTGGTTCATAAATGATGGGATGTTGCCGGCCCTCTAATTTAGGATAAACCGATGTAAACCATGCCGTCTTCTACGTGAACAGGGTAGGTGGTAATATCGCAGGTGTCGCCATTGAGGTTTTTGCCGGTGGCCAGTGAGAAGGTTTTTTTGTGAAAAGGACAGGCCACTTTGGGCTCATTTTCCTGCGAACCGATCATTCCCCTGCTCAAAATCATTTGCCGCTTATGAGGACAAAGATTTTGACAGGCATACCATTCGTTTCGGCTTTTGAAGTTGAATACAGCAATTTGCCGGCCTTCAACCAACACACAGGCACCGCCGTTTTCGGGTATATCTTCGGTGCGGGCGGCCAAATGCCAGCATACCTGTCGGTCCTTTAGTACTTCGTTTTGAACTGTAAGTGCACGAGGGGTCATAGAATGTCAAATTATGCTTGGTAAAACATTTTAATGCTGGTAGAAATTTTTATTCCCAGGAAACGGGCACCTTTTGGCCCCGTTGCGTTTCAAAACGCAGCATGGGGTCAGGGTCGGTGGTGTTCACAAAATGCCTGAACCTCGCCCGGAGTGCGGGGTTGTTCACTACCTCTTTCCACTCGCAGGCATAAGCGTCTATCAGCAGTTCCATTTCCGCTTCCAGCT
>CBFGTI010000070.1:0-27661 GCA_965651695.1 uncultured Imperialibacter sp.
AATCTTCCTCAACGACAAAAAGGGATTAGTTGGTCCGGGAAACAAACGAAAGGTAGGTCACACCTAAAGCCCCTGACAGTGGTTTTTCACCCCCTTGACAGTAAAAAAGTCGGTGGTCGATAGTTTATTGTCGATTGCATCTTGACACTGATTGCACAAATTGTCACGAATCAAAGGACGGGCTTGAAAAAGCCCTTCGTGCTAATCCGTGTCATTCGTGTCAAAAACGCCCGCCGGTTCTTGGGAAAGATATTATTGTTGTCATGCCACCCTCTATCAACTTTATGGGCTTTTAAGTTTCCAAACTATTGACCCTCCGCGTCGGACGACAAAAATAAATTGTTTTATTGGGGCGATCGTATTTAACTTAGCACGCCGTTGAAAAGACTTATATATAAATGAGAGAAATACAATTCAGAGAAGCCCTACGAGAGGCGATGAGTGAAGAAATGCGCCGCGACAACACCATCTTTTTGATGGGCGAGGAAGTTGCCGAATATAATGGTGCATACAAAGTAAGCCAGGGCATGCTCGACGAGTTTGGTCCGGAGCGGGTTATCGATACCCCTATTGCCGAGCTGGGCTTTGGTGGACTGGGTGTTGGCGCTGCTATGAATGGCCTGCGTCCCATCATCGAGTTCATGACCTTCAACTTTTCTCTGGTGGCCATCGACCAGATCATCAATGGTGCAGCCAAGATGATGTCGATGTCGGGCGGGCAATTCAATGTGCCCATTGTATTTCGCGGCCCTACCGGCAATGCCGGCCAGCTGAGCTCGCAGCACTCACAAAACTTTGAGAACTGGTTTGCCAATACGCCGGGCCTGAAGGTGGTGGTGCCGAGCAATCCCTATGATGCCAAAGGACTTCTGAAGTCATCTATCCGCGACGACGATCCGGTTATTTTTATGGAGTCGGAGCTTATGTATGGCGACAAGGGGCAGGTGCCGGAAGACGAGTACCTGATTCCGATTGGGCAGGCTAAGGTAGTAAAAGAAGGTACTGACGTTACTTTGGTGTCGTTTGGGAAGATAATGAAAGTGGCGATGGAGGCAGCGGCTGCTTTGGAAAACGAAGGGGTATCTGCTGAGGTTATTGACCTCCGCACTGTGCGCCCGATTGACTACGAAACAGTGGTAAACTCTGTTAAAAAAACCAACCGCCTGGTGATAGTAGAGGAAGCATGGCCGTTGGCTGCCATTTCTTCTGAAATAAGCTATCACGTACAGCGCTACGCATTCGACTATCTCGATGCGCCAATCCGAAGGGTTAATAGTCTGGATGTGCCGCTTCCTTATGCACCCACACTTATCGAAGCCATTCTTCCTAATGCAAAGAAGACCATCGATGCGGTGAATTCGGTAATGTACCGGTAAGAGCTGTAAACGACAGAAGATACACAGGGGCCCGCAAGGGCCTTTTTTATTCAGACACCGAACGACGGGCTCCACAGCACTTCCCAAAGGTGACCATCCGGATCTTTGAAATAGCCGAAATAGCCCCAGGGTTCGTCTTTCGGGGCACTCACTATGGTTGCTCCCGCTGCCTCCGCCTGCTTCAAAATGTCGTCAACCTCTGCTTTGCTGGCGGCGGCATGGCTAAGTATGCATTCTCCTGTGGCTTTTGGCGATGTTCCTGAGAGCTTTTCTACCTCTGTTTGCAGAAACAGCACTAACGATAGCCCTCCCTCCAGCTCAAAGAGCACGTGGTCCGAAATACCCCCGGCCACCCCTTTTGTCGGCAAACCGAGGCCATCTCGATAAAATGCCAGCGACCGCTGCAGGTCGTCGACGGCGAGGGTAATGATGTTGATGCGCGGGTTCATAATCGATGTTTAGAAGTTTAACGTTCATCCCTTCTCCAGAAACTCCTTTAGCCCGGTGCCCACAATGTAATTCCATCCCTCCACAAAGTTTTCTCTTGCCAATGCGGGATCGTCTTTTGAGAAATTTTCAATGCCGCCGTGGGTCAGCTTCAGCCGGGTTTTGGTGCCCTCTTCAAAAAGCTCCCAACTCACATAAGATATGCCCGGGTCGCCTTCATACTGCCAGCTATAGGTTAGTTTTTTACCGGGAATTACCTCCGTTACCTTGCACAGGTGTAAGTACTGTTTATTCTCATCACCGCCAAAAAAACTGAACTCAAAACCGACTTCAGGCTTGAATTCAGCCAAATCGAAGTACCATTGCTTCATTTGGTCTTTGTCGGTAATGGCCCGCCAAACTTTGGCCGCCGGGGCATTATAGGTGCGCTCAATTACAAAGGGTTGAGGATTCATCAGACAAGATTTTTAATAATTTCACTGTATTGCGCTTTCAGCTGTGTTATTTCCTCTGTTTCGTCTTGCCCGGACGGAAAGGGCGTTGTGCGGCCGTTGAGCACTTCTTCGATATGGCGCAATAACACGTGCCATCCTGCAGGAACCGACGGCATGTAGTTCTCAGAAATCCGGCTGTGAGTAAGTGTGAGCTTGCATTCATTTTCCCCCAGCGCTGTCAGCTCCCATTTAAGCAGCTCCCCTTCCCATAGGTACTCGAAAAGAGTTGGCTTCTCGATGCGGGTTACCTCGCCATGGGTTACTGTTCGCTCCTCATCAGAGAAGATCATCGTCATTTTTCCACCTACTTTAAAGTCTATGTTAAATTCCATAAACCAAATGCGTATTTTCTCCGGGTTGGTTACTGCATCCCATACTGCCGCAATGGGGTGCGGCAGTACCCTTTCCAACACTACCTTATAGCCTTCCGGCTCCTTGCTTACTATAGCTAGATTTTTCATAAGCTCTTGTTTAAGAAATCACATCTCCATTATTTTTTGCTTCTTCGTTCAGGAAATCCTCCAGCGCATCAAGCTTTCTGTTCCAAAACGATCGCATTTTTTCAGCCCAATCAGTTACCTCAGTCAGTTTGTCAAGCCGGGCTGTGCAGTACCGTTCTCGCCCACGCTGCTCTATTTCCACCAGGCCGCATTCGGTTAAAATCTTTATTTGCTTAGAAATAGCCGGCCGGCTGATGTCGAAATTATCGGCTACGGTGTTTAAGTTAAGCGGCTGCTGCGCCAGCAAACTTATAATCTCTCGCCTGGTGGGGTCTGCTATGGCTTGAAAAACGTCTCGTCTCATTGTGTAACTGTTCGGTTACGAATATATAGGTAACTACTCGGTTACGCAAATGTTGGGGCGTTTTTTTCAACCAGGAACCGGCAATCTATTTTTCTGTATCGGTAAAACCGAGTAGATTGCGGTGCCGACACCAATTTTTCAGTAGTTCTACTTTGCTGTATATGAGCTCTTTATCCTAAAAGAAGCTTAAAAAGAATACGTTCAAGTCAATTCAAAAACCCAGTGAACTTTTGTAAGACTCCTAAGTGGGCGTTTGTGTGTCTGCCTGTTTTTTTTGTAGTATTTACCTTGCACGGGAGGCAGCTTCAGGGAGAGCTGACGCTGAAACAACTGCTCGATTCGGCTGATTATTATCTTAATGCCGATTTAAAGAAATCTCTTTTTTTCTCACAAACAGCCTTGCGGCTTTTTGATGGTGGCCTTGAACACGAAGAGGGGGCCGACAAGGTGCACCTCCGTTTATGCAAAACGTACTTTAGGCTGGGGAACAACGATAGCGCCTTGTATTGGGCCGATAGATGTGCCCGGACTTCGAAAGACACCGTTGTGGCAAGTGAATCGTATTCTGTAATAGGGGCCATCTTTAGTGAAAAAGAAATGTTTGATTCGGCAGTTTATTACCTCAACGGGGCAATATACCTGGACAAAAGTGCTGAAAGCCTGCTGCGTAACTACGGACGGCTGGGTGTGCTGTACAAGCGACATAACAAGGGTGAGGAAGCTCTCGCCTATTATCATAAGGTGTTGGATTTAACCAGGACCCTGCGTGATTCGCTCAACATGGCAAGAACGTACATTAATATTGGAAACGTCTTTTACATGCAAGACAATCGAAAAAGGGCGGACGAAAGCTATTTAAGTGCTTTACAGATAATCAATCCGCACCTGAGTGCCTACAGTTATGTGGGAATGCATATTATATACGGCAATTTTTTGATTGATAACAACAGGTTGGAGGATGCGAGGTACCACCTGAATAAGGTGAGTGACATGGTGCCAAAGCTCAACTCTCCCGTTACAGAGGTTTCTCTGCTGGGCAGGCTGGGTAATATTGACTTGAAAGAAGGAAAATACGAGGACGCCGTTGAAAAATTCACGCAGTCGCTACAAATCAATGAAAGGATAGGCGATAGTATAAACTTGTATTATGATTACACCGATCTGTCCATGGCGTACCTGGAGCTAAAGAGTTACGGGCAGGCTAAGCACTTCAATAACCTGGCACTTCAGTTGGCCAGGAAATACAAAGACTTGCTCCGCCTTGAATATACCTACCTCGCCAGGTCGAAAATTGACTCGGCACAAGGCCGGTACGATTCGGCTCTTGTCAATTATAAATTGCATTATAGCTACAGGGATAGTCTGCTTAATATAGAAAAGACGAAAGCCATAGACGAACTTGACCATAAATACGATGCAGCTGAAAAGGAAAGAGTGATAGCCCAACAGGCGCTTACACTCAATGAGCAAAAGAGGCAAATGCAGCTTGCGGTAATTTTGCTGATAATCGTTATCGCGATATCCATCGTGGTTTTCCTTTATTTCAGAGTCAGAAATAAAATTGAGCGCCAGCGAGCTTCTGTTCAGTTGGTTAAAGAAACTGTTTCCTTAAAAGAAAAGATACAGCAGTCGATAGCCAGAGACCTGCACGATAGCGTGGGCCAGAGCCTGGTGGCTGCGAAGCTTTCCCTGGAGTCGCTGGTGAACACGCCTGGAGCTGAAGCTAAAGTAAAGGATGCCCTGAAGGTGGTGAATGAAGCGTACCGGGAGCTGTTGGACGTTAGCCACCAACTAATGCCTGTGGCGTTGGAGCAACATGGTTTGGCCAGGGCTTTGAACGATCTGGTTACTAACTATCTGGCGCAGAAGATACCCGGGTCCTTATTCCGTTATATGGGACCTGACGCCAGGTTTGGCGAGTCTGTTGAGATTAACCTTTACCGGATCGGGCAAGAGCTTGTCAACAATATTATAAAGCACTCCAAAGCCAGTTATGTGCAAATTCAATTGTATTTAAATAAAGGGATGCTGATACTTCTGGCGGAAGACAATGGCGTTGGGTTTCAACTAAATGTATCGAACCGGGGTCTGGGTATACAAAATATGAAAACCCGCACAGAGCTTCTGAACGGAACAATGCACATTGATTCGAAAGCCGGTGCGGGAACTGCCATCATCATTAAAGTGCCTGTACATGTTTAAATTGAAAATAGCTATTGTCGATGATCATGAGTTGGTGCTTCAGGGGTTGTCTTTATTGATCCGCGATATTCCCTCCTGCCAGCTGATTGGCAAGTTTACCTCAGGAAGTGAACTATTGAGATGGTTAGGCGATGTAACTGAAAAACCCGACATCTGCCTTATAGACATAGAAATGCCAAATCTGAATGGCACCGACCTGGTAAGGCTTGTAAAGGAACGGCATCCGGAGATCAAAGTAGCTGCGTTGACAATGCACAAGGAGGCATACTATATCAATCGCATGATAGTGTCAGGTGCCGACGGCTACCTCAATAAGGACATTGACCTGCAGAAATTCGAAGAGGCTCTGCAGAAAATGATGAGAGGCGAATTTTTTATAGAAGAAGTGGCTGTTCAGAAAACAGCCGAATCGCATAAAGGAATTGACGCAGATGCACTAACTACCCGTGAAATTGAGATCGTTAAACTTATTGCTTTTGGGAAAACGAACAAGGACATATCCCGGCAACTGTTTATCAGTCACCGCACGGTAGACACACATCGTACCAACATCAAAAGAAAGCTGAAGGCATCGTCGTTGGCGGAGATCATTCAGTTTGCCTACAACAACGGTTATTTCTGAACGTTGCCTGGCACGTCTGCTCCCGGCTGATCTTTCGAATACGCACAATCCCGTATTTTTTTTCATAGCGGCCCCTCCGTTCTTTGTTTCGTACAATAAAATATTGCTATGATTAAAAGAATCCATTTTTTCGCTCTTGCGCTGACCGCTCTTTTTTTTAACTCCTGTAACAAAGAAGATGACGCCGGTAAACCTGCCATGCGGGAGGTTCAATTCACTTTTCGCTCTGCTGATAACGGCGAAGGACGTATAGCATCAGCTACGCCCTCCAAAGTGCTGCTGAGCATCGAAGACGCCGCTGGAAATACCGTGCTTACGAATGAAGCGCTTGACCTGGTAGCCTTTGGGGGCGAGTACCTGACGGCTGAGTCGGTAATGCTGGCAGTAGGCGACTACAGGCTGGTGAAGTTTATTGTGGTAGATGAAGACAACACGGCTATCTACGCCTCGCCATTGGCAGGTTCAGAGAAAGCAGCGCTTGTGGAGCAGCCGCTCCCGCTGTCGTTTACCATAGCCGAAGAAGAAACGACCCAAATCAGGCCCGAAGTACTGGCCATCGGAGAGGATGAGGACCCGGCTGACTTCGGCTACCTGAGCCTGGGATTTCAGATTGTAGATCTGGAAAAGTTAAGAATACGTGTATATGAGAAAACATCGCCTGCGGATAGTTTCCCTTTGACCGGTGCTGTTTTAAAAGTTTATCAGGGCCCTCAACCTGCGCAGTACGAGCTAACCGGCGGCGTTAACAGCATCCCTTTTCAAAAAACGAGTTACTTCAACATTGAGGTGTTTAAAGAAGGGTACGATACTTATCTTAGCTATGTGGTGGTTAATGAATATGGAGGGGAGATAGTTTCTGTAACATTGAATAAACGCTACCCGGTAGCATTTGAAATAAATATGGAAAGCTTTCCTGATGCGGAAGCGGGATATGTTACAGTTCGTGCAGGGGACTATTACTCAACCGAACCATGGACTATAGAGGGCACTACAGCCACGGCATCGGCGTATCTGCCATCTGCGGCTGCCCAGCAGTACGAAGTAACTGCTTATTTCTTTTCACCAGAAGGAGAAGCCGGGGGAAAATTAGCCCTGGGTAGCAGGGTAGATTTTGGCTTTAGTACGCCCACTTTGCAATCGGGCCAGACTTACGCCCTGGAGGCGCCGCACGAAGTGTTTATTGACAGCCCGATGGCCTGGGATGTTCGTACAGGCAGAAACGAAAGTACTTTTTCGCTTATCGCTTCTACTGATCCGTTGTGTGGTCCGTCTTATATGGCAGTACTGCACTCGCATTTTGAGTATATCTATGTCGACTGGAATACAGCAACCTTTGACACCGCCGACGCATTGTATTCATGGGCAGAAAAATTATGGCCAAAGGCGGGTGAGGTAGTGGAGTTGGGCTCCTTGCCCTTGAGCTATTGTGAGGAAGCACAAACGAACACAGGACCTGAAATCCAGGTTTCTTCGTTTATATACGGGTTCGACCTGCTAGGGAATGTGTATCCCATGCACTACTGGGATTATATACCGGCAACGGGCGAAACCCTAACAAGCTGGTAAAAACTCTGGTTGCCGGTGCCCGGCACAACAAGCTGCCTTAAGGCCTGCTGGTACTCCAGCCTTTATCTGGAATAACCGGTAGGCCTTCGTGCTATTTTCAGGGTAGCTTTTTTCCGACCTGAGCCCGGCTTTCTCTGGTTTTGGCATTTATTTTTCTGCTCTTACAGCAAAAGCGCTTATATTGATGCTTGTAGCTAAAGTTATGACCATGAAGAAAACGGTGCTATTCATTGCATGCCTCTTTGTGCTGGGGGCACTACATGCCCAGGGTGTACAGAAGGATGAAAATGGGTTCGAGTATTTTGAAATGAAGGATGGAGACACCACCTACATAATGAAAAAGTACTTCTTCGTGATGCTCAACTCCGGTCCTACCAGGAGCCAGAGCAAAGAAGAAGCCGCCAAAATACAGGAGAGCCACCTGGCGCACATAACATGGATGGGCAAGCAGGGATATATCGACCTGGCCGGCCCCGTGGAATCGGAAGATGAGTTTCGGGGAATCCTGGTTTTTAACGTGCCCAGCATTGAAGAAGTGGAGAAGCTTGTGGCGATGGACCCCGCGGTAAAAGCAGGCCGGTTGGTAATGAAAATCTACCCCTGGTGGTGTGCAAAAGGAGGGAGGCTGGATTAATTGGCTTGTATCGAACCTGTCTTTCACAGACGAAGCTGAGGTGTTCACAGATTAAATTCTTCACCACTTAGCGGCAAATCTACTTTTGAGACAAACTTAAAAGTAGAATGCTATGAAGAATTTATGTGTGTTTTTTTTCCTGTTGATGTTTCAAAGAACTTTTTCTCAGACACTGAACGGATCTGTTTCGGAAGCAAAAGGAAACACATCCATCCCTTTTGCAACCATGGTTTTAATTGATGATGCTACCGGCCAGTTCCTGAGCGGTGCCACTGCCGATGAAAACGGCCTTTTCACAATTTTTTTGCCGGATAGTCCGGTTCAGATGGAGGTGACTTCTATTGGGTACCTAAAAAAGGTAATTGCCTCCGCAGACCTCAGAAATAGAAATCAACTGCACATTTTACTTGAAGCAGACGTGACAACACTTCAAGAAGTAGTCGTAACCGCTGAAAAACCAACGGTGCAACTGCTGCTCGATAAGAAAGTAATTAATGTAAGCGAAGATATGCTATCGTCGGGCGGCAGTGCTGTATCGGTTCTTGAACGAATACCTGAAATACAAATCGGACCAAACGGGGCGATTAGCATGAGAGGTAGCGAGAATGTGAATATTTTGGTTAACGGAAAACCATCTTCAATATCGGCTTCGGAACTACTGAAGCAAATTCCTTCCGCCAGTATTAAAAAGATCGAGATCATCACGTCGCCTTCCGCAAAATATACTGCAAGTGGATTGACCGGGATTATCAACATAGTAACCGATGGGGCCGCCGAACGGGGGACCACGTTGAATATCTCATCTTCGGCTAATTCCGTCGGTGGGTATTCGGGAAACGTTCAATTCAACCATGGCAAACCTAAACTGACCCACAGGCTTAACATATCGTACCGCAATGAGATCTTCAAAAATAACAATAGCCTGATCAGCTACGGACCACATCCCTTCAGCTCGGTAAGTGACTTTCGTTTTAAGGGCAATGTGAGAAATGTCGGTGCCGGGGTCGACTGGTATCCAAACAAACTAAATGAATTTACATTCGGATTCAAAGCTACCGACAATAGCCACGATATGGTTAACGCCTCTCTTATCGGGAACAACGGCGAAATATACCTTCAATCGAACCTTTCGCAGCATTTGCACCAAACCATTGAGGTCAACGGAAACTACAGGCACATATTTGACTCAAACTCCGACAATTACCTGGAGGTTGATTTTCGGGGCTCCAATAATAACAATGTACTGTCAAGCAGCTTTTTTCCTGTAAAAGACATTTTTAATAATGAATCGAAAAACGATGTTTTATTATTCGATGTGTCGGCAGACTATGTCGGCACTTTGAATGCAAATACAAAGCTTGAAGCAGGCCTCGTTTGGGACCAACAGGTACTGTCGAATCGATATTCTTTTTTTGACGATGGGGGTGCCAGAACCAGCATGGACAGTTTCAACAACACAGTTTATACTTATGCTTCATATGCCATTTTAAAGTATAACCTGCGTCGTTTTCAGTTGCAAGCCGGACTGCGAAATGAAATATTCAATCGCTTTGCCAATGCAGGCAGCGGGCGGGTTGTTAATATGAACAAGTTTAACGATCTTTTTCCTTCATTTCATGCATCATGGAATCTGGAAGACGGAAACGTTATTACTTTTGGTTACAATAGACGAACTTCCCGGCCTTCTCTAATGCAGGTGAATCCCAATACCATCAGAGAGAATGATTTTCAGATGTACCTGGGAAATCCGTCGCTCCAACCTGAATTTTCCAATAACGTCGATTTGAGCCTTCAGATCAAAAGGGGGATTTGGGAAATCATCCCCTCTTTCGGCGTGCGGGCGGTAAATGATGTGATATTGACCCACTTATCCGCCGACAGCGCTGGAATTATGGTAATGTCTCCAATGAATAGTGGCCAAAGCCGTGCTGCTACTGGTGAAGTCACAATAGAGATGAAATTGGCAAATTGGTGGGACGCCAGTGTGAGTGCGGCCTGGTCTTACGAAAATCTTTCCGGAGCGGAGGCTCTTTTTGCCCGCTCTTACCGACGTGGGGGCGACTTTAGCTTGCAGAATACACTTTCTATCAACCCGAAAACTACCTTTATAGTGTCGACGCGATTTTCCGCCGTGCGCTACGGTTATACGTATCGTGACAACACCAACTATGCGACGGACATAGCGATCAGACGTAAGATGCTTGATGAGAGATTGACCTGCAATTTGCGGCTTGAGGACATCCTCAACTCAGAAAGGTATATCGGGCGCAATTATTCTGTGGGTTTTGAGCGGGAATATGATTACAAGCCGGTTTCCCGCATCGTATATTTCACAATTAGCTACAACTTAAATTCAGGTAAACTCAAAGACAGGAATATGAAGTCAAGAAATCATAAAAGCGGAGTAGTAGACTAACAATAGAGAGGTCATGAGATGGACTAAGAACTTAAGGACGCTGCCGGTTTCTATGGATGTGTTAATTCACGCCGGTTTTTGGGTAATATATTTGGTTTACCCGGTGATCCAGTTCGGTAATGAGGACTGGTATACTTTCGAATTTTCTGAAGTTGCTTCGGGCCTTTTTTTCACGGCGATTCCCGTTTATATCTTATTTTTCTCTTTTCTGCGGCGTACACCTTCACTTCCGGAGGTGGCCGGATTGGCGTGTCTCTTCCTTGTCGCGGTAGTCTTGCCCTGTGTGTTTGACGTTGAAGACTGCGGGTGTAGCATTAAAGCGTGCGTATTAAATAAGCTAGCCGAAACGCTGCTTATCGGCGTATTTTTTATTTCCACGATAGTAGTCAAAAGAAATATCGCCAGTCAGCGGCGACTTCTTGAAATGGAAAAAGAAAGAACAAGTGCGGAGTTAAGCGCACTAAAATCTCAGCTAAACCCACACTTCCTGTTCAATACCCTGAACATGTTATATTCTGATGCAATGAGGGTGGATGAGCAACTCGCCGGACGTATTCTTATGCTTTCCGATAGTCTCCATTATCTCTTGCATCAGGGCGATAAGCCGGAAGTCAAACTCACAGAGGAGATTAAGTTTATAGAGGATTATATCAGTCTTCAACGTTCACGAATGGGGGACAAAATAAAAGTTGACCTCACTTTGGCTGTCGATAATAAATTCTTCTCTCTCCCCCCTTTACTATTGCTCCCCTTTGTTGAGAATGCGTTTAAGTATTCCAGTATGGTTGAGGGAAAGAGTGTGCCGATTTATATAAATGTGGAACTGAAAAAAAACGTCTTTAAGTTTGAAGTGAAAAATAGATGTGTCGCAGACGAACGGGCACTTAAGAAAGAGTGGAAGGATAGCGGTATCGGAATAAAAAATGCCCAACGGCGATTAGAAATTTTGTTTCCGCAAACGTATAGTCTGCATTTTAACCGTGCCGGCGATTTTTTTAATGTAGCACTAACTATAACCAGCGAATGAATTGTATTGTAATTGAGGATGAGGTGCCAGCTCAAAATCTGCTTCGATCGTTTATAGAAAAAACGGCTTCACTCAATTTTCTTGGGGCTTTTGAATCCGTGTCTGAATTGCCTGGGGAAGTGTTGAGCAACTCTCAGTTGATTTTCCTGGATATTCAACTGCCCGGCATGAACGGGCTGGATTTTTTGAAATCTTTGCCGTTAAAGCCCCGTGTCGTTATAACAACCGCATATAGGGACTATGCGTTGGATGCTTTTGAGGTAAGCGTAGAGGACTATCTCCTAAAGCCATTTTCGTACGAAAGATTTTTAAAGGCTGTTCTTAAAGTGCAGCATGTGTCCGTTGCAGGCGAGCCTCTGAAGCGGAAGGAAATTTTTGTTTATGCAGACAAGGCTTTTCACAAGATTTTTAAAGATGACATTTTATTCGTGAAGTCTGAAGTGGACTATGTGCAGATATTTTATGGAGGTTCCAAATTATTAGTTCAGGGAAGCCTTAACAACTGGGAACAAAAACTTTCCAACGACGGGTTTGTAAGAGTGCATCGTTCCTATCTTGTTAACCTGGATAAGATCACGAAGATTATAGGCAACATAGTCTACATTGGCACCATAATGATTCCGGTAGGGAAAACCTACCGTGAAGGGTTTTATAGAAGGGTACTCCTGTAGCGAATGATTCCTTCAAAAAACTGTTTAAAAACGCTTCACTACCTTCTCATCATTCCGCTCAAAGCCTGCCTTGCCCCACCCATCTTGTTCATGCTCTTCATCATTTTACGCATCTGCTCAAACTGCTTCATCAGGTTATTTACCTCCTGAATGGTGGTTCCGCTGCCTTTGGCTATGCGCTGCCGGCGGCTGCCGTTGATAAGATCAGGGTTTTCGCGCTCCTGGGGCGTCATCGATTTAATGATTGCTTCGATGGGCTTGAAAGAATCATCGTCAATGTCGATATCTTTAATGGCCTTACCCATGCCGGGGATCATTCCCATCAGATCTTTGATGTTACCCATTTTTTTGATCTGCTCAATCTGCGAAAGGAAATCGGCAAACCCGAACTGATTTTTGCGGATCTTTTTGTTGATCCTTTCTGCCTCGTCACGGTCGAAGGTCTCCTGGGCTTTTTCTACCAGCGAAATTACGTCGCCCATACCGAGGATACGCTGCGCCATCCTGTCGGGGTGGAACAGGTCAATAGCGTCCATCTTTTCGCCGGTTGAGATGAACTTGATGGGTTTGTCGACTACCGCCTTTATGGTAAGGGCAGCACCACCACGGGTATCGCCATCGAGTTTTGTTAGTACAACACCGTCGAAGTCGAGGCGCTCATCAAAGGTTTTGGCTGTGTTTACCGCATCCTGGCCCGTCATTGAGTCCACCACAAAGAGCGTTTCAGCAGGCTTCAAAGCTTTTTTCAGGCTCTCAATCTCCTTCATCATCTCCTCATCCACAGCCAGGCGGCCGGCGGTATCCACTATCACCGTCTTTTTGCCTGTTTTCTTTGCGTGGGCAAGGGCATTTTGAGCTATCTGTATAGCATTCTTATTTTCTGGCTCTGCGTATACGTCTACCCCCACCTGCTCGCCCAGCACTTTCAGCTGGTCGATAGCAGCCGGGCGGTAGATATCGCAGGCTACAAGCAGCACCTGGCGGCCCTGCTTTTTCAGGCGATTGGCCAGCTTGCCGGTAAAAGTTGTTTTACCAGAACCCTGCAAACCTGAAATGAGGATAATATTGGGATCACCGGTGAGGTTAATGTCGGTTTTTGAGCCACCCATTAGCGCGGTCAGCTCTTCGTGCACAATTTTGGTTAACAGCTGCCCCGGCGAAACCGCAATGAGCACATCGCGGCCCATCGCCTTGTCCTTAATAGAATCGGTTACATCCTTGGCTACTTTATAATTTACGTCGGCATCTACCAGCGCCCGGCGAATCTCCTTAATGGTGCTGGCGACGTTTATTTCAGAAATTTTACCCTGGCCTTTAAGGGTTTTTATGGCCCGGTCGAGTTTTACACTTAAGCTATCAAACATCTTATGGCTTTTTCCTTTTTAACAGTGCAAAGATAACGAATGGTGTTTAAGTGTTTAAGTGTTTAAGTGTTTAAGTGTTTAAGTGTATATGTGTTTGTGAGTTTAAATTGTGGCTTCCTTTATAGGTTCAGGGCGTGGTCAGCGGGAATATTTTCTCCCTGCCATATTTTTTTCGCAGTCCAGTCGGTAGTGGGATCGGCCCAGAATGCATTCGTGGGAGGCAGCCCAAGCGGAAGAAAAGCCATGGAGCAGAGATAGAGGCTGCCGGTAGAAATGTACACTTCGCCAATAGCAGGCTGGTGCCCGCAGAACCCGATGGTCAGCCAGCCGTTTCTGTCAAAAGTGCCTTCCGCCTCCAGCACCTTTTTCATAGAGGTGGTTAGTGCCGACCTTACTCCCGCCGGGGCTATTTCCTCTGGCAGCTTTTCCATCAGGGCAATCTGCGCCAGCAGCTGAAAGGCTCCGACCCTGTAGGGTAACGAACGGCCAATGGGCGGAAAGGAACCGTCGGGCATAATCAGCCTTTCCTGTATGGCGGCATAGCGTTGGGCAATTTTCAGAAATTTCTCGCTTGCTTTTTTGAAGTATTCGTCGCCTCGCTTGTCAAACCCGATCATGATGGACGTGATATCCAGCAGGAAAGGTTGAATAACGTAGCTGTTGTAGTAGTCGAAATGAAACTCGGGACCGTCGCCGAAAATGCCGTCGCCCAGGTACCAGCTTTCTACCTGCCTTACGGCCAGCTCTATTCTAACCTGGTCGCCCTCGCCGGTTAGCTTTAGCAATGCGGCCTCCACCATGGCGCTGAAGAGAATCCAGTTGCTGTAGTGCGGCCTGATGCTCCTGCTGGATTGAAGGGCGGCAACAAGCTGAACCCGGGTCTCCGGCTCAAGCTTCTCCCATAGCTCTTTTGGAGCCCTTATCAGCGCATGTGCAAGAAATGCGGCATCGACCAACGGCTGCCCCCCTTCAGTGAAATTCTTAAAATCGGGTGATGATGGGTCAACGGCGTATGCCATGGCCTTCCTGGCCATCTCTGCATATTGTTTTCTACTTGACTCTTCAGCTCCCGTAAGGCCTGTCGATTCCAGCCAGGGGGCCATTCCGGCCAACAGCCGCCCGAATGCTTCGAGGTAAGTAACCTGCCGCCTCGATTCCTCCTGGCCTGCTTCGCACTCCACTGGCATATTCTTTTTAAGTGTGCCGGCAGAAAGATTTTTCAGTACAGGGTCGGCTATTTTGGCCAGCGTGTTTATCCAATATTCCCGGTCAGGTGTTGCCGTCGCTTGGGTAGCTTCAATTGCCTTTAACTGGGAAGGAACTAATACGCCAACTACACCGGCGCCGGCTGAATTTCTCAGAAAACTTCTTCTTTTCATGCTTATAATTAAGGTAAACTGACTCAAGAATCAAATTCTTTCAGTGAGCATGGACAATTGCCCGGAAGGCTTCAAGATTTTCGGGACTAAGCCGGTGAGGTACTTGTTTAAATAGCGAGGGTAAAAAAACGTCTGAGGTCGGTCGGACCTCAGACGCAGCGCCAGCGTTTTAATATTCAAAAAAGAAAGTGCTGTAGACGGAAACTCCATTATGCAGGCTTCTGATTTCGCTCGAAACCTTATCAAAGGCTGCCGGTGAGCAAGACGTTGAGGTAAACGAACTTTAAACTTTAAACAGCCCGCGGTACAGCCACAGCCAATCGCACCTCAGAATTTATGAAGTACGCAGCAGCAGCTTCAGAGCAGATTAAACCTTCCAGGCGGCCTTCCAGGCGGCTTTAAACCGTCCTGGGCAAGCACCAAATCCACAGCACCACACTCAAAAGCTTCCAGCCGGCTCAGAACTTAAAACTAAGAACTACTAAACTAACCTCGCCTTCTCCGGGTCCCAGTTCACAATCTTCTTTTCGAAATAGCTGATGTTGGAGCACAGGGCCGGGCCGGCTGCTCTCATGCCAAAAAGTGCATCTTCCAGAATCGGCTGATTTTCCCTTATGCCGGCATAGAAATTAGTGTGATGCGCAATATCGGCACTGTAGCCCTGCGGAACCTTGTATTCTACTTCCGGGGCAATCATCTCAGGTTTTTCAGGCGGGTAAGTGGCCTTGTACCACTTTTCAAATTCCTTCTGCTGCGCTTCGGTAAACGTGTTGAAGCTGTCCCAGCCACCGTAGCCCGGCGCTTTCGACACTTTGTTTCTTGCCACGGTAAGGCCCGTCCACCCGATGGTAATGGTGCCTTCGCTGCCAACCAGCTTTACACGGGAGCCGCCTCCGCCGCCATCTACAAAGTTCACCCTCATTTGCAGGTTAAACGCCGGATGTTTGGCTGTTTCAGGATAGTCGTGTATAGAAAGCATGATGTCGGGCACATCGCGGCCATCTTTCCAGTACCTGAGCCCGCCGGTAGCGTAAATACGATTTGGCCCCGAAGAGCCGGTAATAGTGTGGAAGTTGGTAAACAGGTGAACGAAGAGGTCGCCCGCCATGCCGGTGCCGTAGTCCTGGTAGTTTCTCCAGCGGAAGAAGCGTTTGGCATCGAAGGGCACCTTGGGTGCATCGCCCAGGTAGCGGTCCCAGTCTACCGTGGCCGGGCTGGCATCGGTAGGTATCGAATATTGCCAGGCGCCGCTGCCACCTTGCCGGTCGTTGTAGGTTTCTACCATAATCAGCTGGCCTATAATACCCGACTCGTACAGCTCCTTCGCTTTGTGCGAAACGAGGTTGCTGGCCGACTGGCTGCCCACCTGAAAGACCTTTTTTGTTTTGGCCTGCGTGTCTATCACTGCCTGCCCTTCTTCCAACTTGTGCACCATCGGTTTTTCGCAGTACACGTGCTTGCCCTTGTTCATGGCGTCGATGGAAATACGGTCGTGCCAATGGTCGGTGGTGGCGATTATCACCGCGTCAACGTCTTTCCTCTCAAGGATTTCGCGGTAGTCTTTAGTAGTGAAAATATCCTTACCATACAGCTCTTTTGTGCGATCCAACCTTCCGGTGTACAAATCGCATGCAGCGACAAACTTCACTCCGGGTATTTGCACGGTAGTGCCCAGGTTGTTAAAGCCCATAATGCCCATACCGATCACAGCCACGTTTACCTGGTCGTTGGGGCCAAATTTTCTTTGCGCCTTTTCAGGGGCAGTTAATACAAAAGATTGTTTCGCCTGACTATTGGCGAGCAACACAGAAGGGGCGGCTCCTGCTAATAGCGAGGTTCCCACAGCTTTCTTAATAAAGTTTCTCCTTGAGCTTGTTGGCTTTTTCATTTCAGTAGTATTTCAATCGAATAAACTGGAAGTTAAACGTAAACCGCGCAACCTTCAAGCCGGTGGCGACCGCTGGCGAAATAGGGTGAACAGAGGTTTGTAATTTACGGCAGAAGGTTTTTCAACTTGTGTGAGGAGCGGTCGATTTTGCCTGTGTGTCCGATAACAATTGCCCCAGAGCCTCAATTAGCTTTTCGGAAAGCAGCGAATCGTTCCTGTTTTTTTCGAAGAACGGCTGGATACTTTCAACATAGTTTTCAAACGCACCAAAGTCTTTCTTTTCAATAATTTGGAGCAATTGCTGTGCTTCCTCCATAAAGCGCCGGGTTACTTCTTTCACATAGGGGTTAAATATCTGTATTTCGGCATACAGCCTGGGATTTTGCAGCACATACCTCGTATAAAACAGCACGAAGATCCTGTACGAAGGAGAGGAGAGGGTTTTTACAAACTCGAGGTCGGCACCCATATCAGCCAGGGTTTTGGCACTCACAAACACATTGAAGTGGTTCAAACCCTGAATCAGTCCCATGAGCTCGTCGTGTTCCCTGCACGGAATGTCCTGGATTAATGCGCCCTCGTTGGTGAACAAGCTTTTCCACCAGTTTACTTCCCAGGCGCTTAAGTTTACAGCATTGTTGAAAATAACCACCTGGCCCTTCACGCTATTTGCCGAAGGCGCAAACATGGGGTGCAGTGGGAGGTGCCGGCAGGCAATGTGGCTGTTTGACTGGGAAAGCTTTTCAAAGCGTGAACAAATGCCCGTTTTCACACTGCACACATCAATCAAAAGCTTATTGTTCATGCCTGCAAAAATTTCTTCCAGCACAGGTTCCATTTTGGAGATTGGCACTGCCAGAATCACTACGTCTGAGTCTGCTACCAGTGCTTTATTGGTAGGGTACTGGCTCAGCGTATCCTGTGAGGTAAAGGCAACCCGGTGCCCTAAGCCCGTGAGAAAATTGAAAAGCCACTTGCCCATGCCCTGGCTACCTCCTATGATCCCTATATGTAAACGCTTGTTCTTCATTCGGCAATAGTAGTATTATTTCCCGGTTTCACTCCTGACGGAAATCAGGCCTGCTTGTGATTCCCCACAAATACGAATAATTCCCGATTTTAAGAGGATGTGGTTTATAAATCGCATCTGAAACCCTAATATTGTTGATTGGAAGCCCCTACTGAAACTATGAAGATATCCTTTAAAAAGCAGTTAATCCCCCATCTGGTTGCCGTAGCAACCTTTTATTTGCTTACCATATTATTTTTTCGTCCCGTTTTTTTCGAAAACAAGGGCATCAATCAGATGGATATCCTGCAATGGCAGGGGTCTTCCAAGGAGATTCAGGATTTCAGGGAAGAAAGCGGTGAAGAGCCTCTGTGGACCAACTCCATGTTTGGCGGCATGCCAGCCTATATGATAGATGTAGAGTGGGGCAACCACATCGTGGAGGTGTTGCAGTCGGTCTATTCGTTTGGCTTGCCGCATCCGGTCAGGCTGGTGTTTTCGTCCATGGTTTCTTACTACATTTTGCTGCTGGTTTTCGGCGTTTCCCCATACCTGGCAATGGCCGGGGCCATCGGTTTTGCATTTTCGTCTTACAACATTATCGGGCTGGTAGCCGGCCACAATGCACGGGTTGGGGCTATCTCATTTATGCCGCTTGTGCTTGCAGGCATTCACAAAGCTTACGACGGCAGAAAGAGGCTGGGTTTTACGCTGGCCGCGCTGGGGCTGGCCATGCACCTCAGGATCAACCACCTGCAAATTACCTACTATCTGTTGCTGATTATTATAGCATATACTGTTGCCCGATTCATAATCGAACTAAGAAAAGATAAGCTCAAGCCATTCCTGGTACACAGCGCTATATTAGTAGGTGCCGCATTGCTGGCTGTTGGCACCTTCGCCGGCGAATTTTGGGCTACATACAGCTACAGCAAATACACGCAGCGGGGTGCGCCGGAACTCACTTCGCAAATAGAAGAGACCGGCAACACTGATGGCCTCGATAAATCCTATGCGTTTCAGTACAGCAATGGGATTTTCGAGCCGCTTACCTTATTTATCCCCGATTTTTACGGAGGGGCTTCATTGCAAAGTCTTGGCGTCGACTCCGAAACGGTGCGGGAGCTAACGCAAATGGGAGTGCCCCGCCAGCAGGTGGTACAGCAAACCAGGGGTATGCGCTATTGGGGTGAACAGCCGGGGTCGGCGCCTTATTATTCCGGTGCCATCATGGTGTTTTTGTTTGTACTCGGGCTTTTGGTTGTTAAAGGGCCACATAAATGGTGGATACTGGCAATTTCCGTTTTCGGAATCATGCTGAGTTGGGGCAGCAACTTTGCCTCTTTCAATTATTTTGTCTTCGACTACCTGCCAGGCTACAATAAGTTTCGGTCTGTCACCTTTGCGGCCATTATACCCATTTTTTGCATTCCGATACTAGGGTTGCTGGCTTTGCAAAAAGGAGTGGAAAGGGGATTCGACAAGGAGTGGAGCAAAAAGCTCTACCTGGCGCTTGGCATCAGCGGCGGCTTTGCGCTTTTGGCCGCTATTCTGGCTGGTTTAGGCTCATTTGCCGGACCTATCGACCAGCAGCTGGGGCAGTATCCCAGGCTGGTTCAGGCCTTGCGGGCAGACCGTGAGTCGCTGTTGAGAGCCGATGCATTCCGCACGTTTCTTTTTATTGCCGCTGCCGGCGGTGTTATTTTCTTCTGGCTGAAAAAGAAGCTTTCTGCTACCGTAGGTGGGTTTATTTTGGCCGGCCTGGTAACGCTGGACGTTGTGCTCGTTAGCGCCCGGTATATGGACGAAAGCCGTTTCCAGCGCAATCCGGCCAGGCAATTCTTTGCACCTTCCGAAGCCGACCAGGCAATTTTGCAGGACAAGAGCTACTACAGGGTTTTCTTCATGCCCGATCCTTTCAACGATGCCCGCACCTCGTACTTTCATCATTCCATTGGCGGGTACCATGCCGCCAAGCTCAGGCGCTACAACGACCTCATTCTGAACTGCCTAAGCGACGAGCATGGCGGAATTTTCGACCAGGTCAGGGCGGGCGACAGAGACTTCTCCGGTTTTGGAGTGGTCAATATGCTGAATGTCAAGTATTTTAAATTTGGCGACTCGAAAGGGGAGGTACTTGCCAACAATGCGGCCAATGGACCGGCCTGGCTGGTGCCGCAGGTTGAACTGGTAAACTCACCCGATGAGGAAATGGCTACTCTCTGCGAGCTCGACACCAAAACCACCGCCGTGGTAGATGGTAGCAAATTCCAGATTGAGGGCACCCAATTTGCCGCCGACGGCACTATCTCTCTCACGTCCTACGCTCCCAACAAATTAACCTATTCGGCAAGCCTTGATGGCGATGGGCTGGCCGTTTTTTCAGAAATATATTATCCTGAAGGCTGGGTAGCGACCATTGACGGACAGGAAGTGCCCATAATAAGAGCCAACTACGTGCTGCGCGCTTTGGAGGTGCCTGCCGGAACCCACGAGATTGAGTTCAGGTTTGAGCCGGCGGTTTACCGGGTAGGAAACAAGATAATGATAGGCTCATCGCTTATCCTGCTTGTTGTTGTGGTGATAGTAGTGGGATACCAGGGGAGGAAAATGATGTTCGATTAATTTCGTTTCATACAAAATGCCACCACTATGGACGCTCGAAACCAGACAGAATTAAATGCCAGAATCAAAAAGGTAAAGAGGCAGAAGAACATTTTCCTGACGCTGGCCATCATTTTGAACACGGTTTTGATCCTGGTAATTCTCTGGAATTTCTTCAGCCCATCATTGTATGTCGACCTGAATTCCTGGGGACCATTTACGCTTCTTGTGCTGGTTATCAACTACATATACCACTATCTCCTCAGCTTGTGGCATTCGCTGAAGGAAAAAAATCGTTTTTGAAATGAAACCTTTCGCGGCGATTGGAGTATAATCCAGTACCTTGTAATACAAAATACTTTGCATCATGAAAAGGACTATACTATTCTTCGCGATTATCGCTGTTGCTTCTTCGGCGCTTCAGGCGCAAAAGCCGGTTAAAGAAAAGGATTTGAAGGGCGTATGGCAACTGGTGATTGATATAGACAAAGAAGAGGTGCGGGAAGACATTGAAGACGAAGACAACGTGTTTGCTTCTGTGTTGGCAAAAGGTATCACCAACATGGTTTTTGATCTCATTGATGAAATTGACATTCGCTTTGAATTTTTGCCCGATAACCGCTTGCGAATTGAAGCAAACGTTTTTGGGGCATCTGAAGTTGAGTATGCCGAGTGGCATATTAACAGCGACGGCGAATTGATAATTGACGATACCGACAATTTTCGTGTGTCGAATGACGAAGGAGATAATGTATGGTTAAAGGAGGGGGAGCACTTGGTAGCCTTTGAAAGAAAAGGCTATGGCAAACACAAGAACAAAGAGGTTTATCTGAAGCGGGTTGACTAATTATTGCAAGACATATCTTTATAACGGGCCGCAAGGCCCTTTTTTGATGCATGTTTTGCACCCCACAGTTTAGTAAAGCGGCTTGAATCGGAACAGCCGAAAAGCTTCTCCCTTTTCAAAATTGCTTCTTTCAGCAGGTAGTTCCAGGAAGGCATTACTGTACAGCAGATTGGCAAGGTCGCCCGATCCTCCGCCTGTTTTTGGCGTAGCCCAAATTTCTCCACTACTGTTTAGTGTAGCCTTTACCTGTAAAAAATAAGTTAGTGAAGGGGCGAAGTTGAAACTTTCCGAAATTCTTGCCCATTCAACAGCGGGAGCCAACTCCAGAGAGTGCCGCAACCATAGCAGGAAATAGCGGTGAAAGCACATAAAAGTGGAGATAGGATTGCCCGGAAAAGCGAACACAAACTTCTCGTCGCCCCTGGTACCAAACCATAGCGGCTTACCGGGTTTTTGAGCTACTCTGTGAAAAACACACTTTATGCCAACGGCTTCCAGCACCTCCGGCAAGTAGTCGGCCTTTCCTTTCGATACGCCGCCACTTAGCAAAAGCACATCGGCCGATCTCAAAATCTCTGTCAGTTTAGCGGTTAGCTCCTGCTTGTTGTCTTTCAGGTGGTAAATGGGGGCAGCTATTTTCCACTCCTGCAGTGCCGCCGCAAGCGATTGGCTGTTCGACGACCTGATCTGGTAAGGCGCCGGCGTGTGTTCTACAGGCACCAGCTCGTCGCCGGTTGCTATTACTGCTATCCGCGGCGGCGTATACACCAGCGGCCGGGCTACACCCACGGTAGCCAATATGGCAATTTCAGCAGAGCCAAGCAGTGTACCCTCCGCGAGGAGCACAGTACCCGATTTTTGATCCGAGCCCACTGAATGCACGTTCTGCCGTAGTTTTACCGGCCCGTTAACCGTTGCAGCGTTGTTGCTGATGTCAATTTCTTCATAGACAACCACCGTGTCGCAGCCGGCTGGCAAAACCGCACCTGTCATTACCTCAATGGCAGCGGTTTCGTCGGTAAGAATTTTTTGCGCTTCGCCTGCCAACTGTGTACCAGCCAGTGCAAAGGTACGCCGGCCATTCTCCCAGGCGCTGTGTTTAATAGCAATGCCATCCATCGTAACCCTGTCGAAAGGAGGGAAGTCGCGGTCTGCAACCACCGCTTGTGCCAGCACCCTGCCTGTCGCTTCCAAAAGACCCAGCGGCTCCTTTTTTGGCGTCAGCTTGTGCTTCATAGTTAATTCCGTAGCCCGATCAACCGATATCATACGTATAAATGTTTCCTGTTTTCCGCCGCTTTTCCGTTAACTTTAAGAGGCATTAAGCGCATGGTTAATGAAGGCTAAAGAAACAGAACTTACGCATGTAAACAAAGAAGGGCAGGCCGCTATGGTGAATGTGGGGGCTAAGGCGGTTACCCGGCGGATGGCCCGTGCCCGTGCCGTGGTAGAATTGCCGGCTGACGTAATGCGTTTACTAACCAACGGCGAGTTGTGGGGCAAAAAAGGCCCGGTGATACAAACTGCCATTGTAGCCGGCACCATGGGTGCAAAAAAAACCGGTGACCTCATTCCGCTATGCCACCCCATTGGGCTGGAGAGCTGCGAGTTCCACACGGTGTGGGATGGAAATTTGCTGCTCATCGACTGTACCGCCCGGGTTGAGGGAAAAACGGGAGTGGAAATGGAGGCATTAACAGGCGCTTCGGTGGCCGCCCTCACCGTTTACGATATGTGCAAGGCGTTGTCTCACGACATTGTGATTAAAGAAATTAAGCTGATGGAAAAAAAAGGAGGGAAACGTGACTTCACAAGATAAGCAGCCCCCGCTAACCCGGGAACCGCATAAAAAACATGCAAAGCTGGCCTTGCCTTTCGTGGGTGAATACCATCGGAATGAGTGGGCAATTTTGGGAGCGCCTTGCGGCGATATCCGGGCACTGGTTTCCAATTTGCTGGAGTCGCTCCAGGGAAAATGGCAGCTGGCTTATATTGATGCCGATCATAAAGAAAGTGGCGAAAATAGCGGAACGTCTGCTGCGATGCTAAAAGCAGGGGCACGGATGGAGTTAACCGATAAAATTTCCTTTTTCCGCCTCGACTTGACCGCTACACCGGAAAGTTTCCGGTTGAAAAACACCCTCAATGAGCTTGATGGGGTAATCGTAAACGGGAACCATTTCAAGGCTTCCAGGCAAATTGTAGTTGTGGACCCGCGAAAAGATCTGACCAAAAAGGCCGACAGATTAACCAACGTGGCACTGGTGCTTCTTGCCGATGGGCAAACAGAAGTGCCACAGGCAGTAAAAGAGCGAATGGCCGCAGAAACACCGGTGCTTTCGCTGGCCGAATTCTCAAAAATAGCCGGGTGGTTCCATTTGCAACTGCAAGGCAGAATCGCCGCTGTTAAAGCGCTCGTGCTGGCTGGCGGCAGAAGCACCCGGATGAGTGTCGACAAAAGCCTTATTTTCTATCACGACCTGCCTCAACGGGAGCACATGTACAACATGATGCTGTCGCTGGGCCTGGAAGCCCACCTTTCGTTGCGCTCCGACCAGAAGGAAGCCGTGCCGCCGGGCACACGGGTGGTAGTCGATACATTTCTGGAGCTGGGTCCCTACGGGGCGTTATTATCGGCCTTTAGAGAAGACCCTACTTCGGCCTGGCTATGCGTGGCGTGCGATCTGCCACTGCTGAATGCGACGCATCTCCAAATGTTGCTCGACCGCCGCAATCCTTCCAAGCTTGCCACGGCATTTTACAACCCCGAGACGTCATTTCCCGAGCCACTGATTACACTTTGGGAACCGAAAGCGTATCCCGTCATGCTCCAGTTTCTCAGCCTGGGATATTCCTGTCCGCGAAAGGTGCTCATCAACTCCGATATCGAACTGGTAGAGGTGTCCGAAGCCTCTTTTATGCTGAATGCCAATACACCGGAGGAGCGACAGCAGGCAAGTATTTTGCTGGCAGGAAAGCCCTCCTGACCCCTTTTTTCCGGATTCAAAAAAGAAAAGTTTGAAACAGCGAAACAATTTCGTGTCAATGTATGTATATACATATAAATACATACAGACAAAATTTATTCATCATGGAAACACAAACAGTAACCAAATGGAGCGTTGATGCAGCGCATTCGCAATTGCAGTTCAAGGCCAAACACCTGGTTATATCAACAGTAACCGGCCTTTTCAAAAACTATTCGGTGGACGTAACTGCCGACGGCGACGACTTTAGCAATGCCGAGGTAAAAGTAGTGGTAGACGCCGCCAGCATCGATACCGGCAACGACCAGCGCGACGGGCACCTGAAGAGCGACGACTTCTTCAACGCCGAAAAATTTCCTAACCTCACCTTTGAAAGCACCGGGATCAAAAAAGTTGATGAAGAAACTTTCATTTTGGCAGGAAATCTTACAATAAGAGACATTACCAAGCCCATAGAACTGAAGGTAGCCTATGGTGGCGTGGCTGTAGACCCCTATGGCAACACAAAGGCGGGATTTGAAGTGCAGGGACAGCTGAACCGTAAAGAGTTTGGCCTTAAATGGAACGCAGTAACTGAAGCAGGAGGAATGGTAGTAGGCGATATCATCAAAATTGTTGGAGATATCCAGGTGGTGAAGGAGAAATAATGCGGTCAGGATATTAATGCAGCAGAGGCTTGTTCCACACGGGGCAGGCTTTTTTATTTAAATTTTTACTCAAAAGGCACCTTTGCCGACAGAAAAAACCTTTTTTAGATATGTAGATATTTGTTATTTTTAAATATTGACCTATTTATGTGAAGCACCTGGCCGCCCGTTTTTTTACGTTTCCGATCCTTGTTATTTTTCTTATCTCCGGATGCAGAGATAAAGATCACCCTGTGCCGCCGAAAAACCTGTGGGAGCTGATCGAATCGGAGAAGGACCTGAGCATTCTGGAAAATGCCATTTTGAGAGCGGGGCTTCAGCCACTTTTTGAAGAACAGGGCCCGTACACCGTTTTTGCTCCTACCAACGACGCATTCCTTGCCTTTTTTGAAGATTTTGGCTTTTCGGCCGGCATGGCCGATTTTGCTCCTCACGATGTGCAGATTATTGTATTATACCATGTAGTTGATAACATGCTTGTGTTGAGCGAATTTGGGGAGGAAGCGGGGTATCCTACGCTTTTTAATGGCTACGAGGTTTTAATATCAGGCACAGCCGGCATCGTGTCGGTAAATGACGTCTCAAAAGTTATTGCAGGTGATTTTGAGGCTACCAATGGTCTGCTTCACGTGGTGGACCGCCTTTTTTTCATCAAAGCGGAAGACGGCTCGGTGGGCATACCAGGTGCCGACGGTGGGCAGGTAGGAGGCGGCAATAACCCAAACCGGCGAGGCCCTTAAAAGAAAAAACCCTCCTGGTTGAGGAGGGCAAAGGCTGAAGGTTCAGAGAATACACCTGTTAATCTCGTTGTTTTACTTTTCGGTACTTTTCCGATAGCTGCCGCAAAAAGTTTTTGCTGGTTATCAGCTCGGGGTCGCTGTAAGTATACTGCGAAAGCTCAGCAATTACGCCGGGCAGGTACCCCAGCTTAATGGCAATTTTTTCGCAGAACTCAATTTCGCTGGTAAACACCTTGCCGTCCACCTTCATTAGCTGGACAATGTTGACAAGATATTCGAACCGGTCGTCATCTGTGAGCCCGTCTAATAAGGTTGGTAGCGGTTTCGGATGATCGATTAGCGTTTCAATCTGGCCTTTCGAAAGCCCATTTAGTGCTCCGATGTAATGAATGAGTTTTGACTCCGTCGGAGCAATGTGCTTGTCAATCTTAGACAAATGAACAAGTACACTTAATTGATCGGTAACATCCATTTTACAAAGTTATAATAATCTTAAATATACACAATAAAATATCAAAATAATACCAATTGACCGTCTCCTTCGTATAAGAGCCGGATTCGTAGTTGCGGCTTATTATATTGCAGTTATGCGTACAATAAACATCAAATTAGGTATTTACTTTAAAACAGTAAGCATTATCTATTGGAAAAAGATGATGCTTTCGCTGCCAATAATAAACAAATACAGTGATTATACCACCTATGTCATTTTAACGACACCAAGAACCGGGTCCACGTTGCTGCACACTTACCTTAATAATCATCCGAACGTAATTTCACTGGGCGAAACTGTGCAAAAGTCTGCCACGCTGTTTCATCCCCCGCTTCTGCCGGCTTGCATCCAAGCGCTCGGCTTCAAAATTTTTTACGACAACGCAATGGAGGCCGGTTGGCAAAACGAAATGGAACGCTTGTCGGTTGCCCCGGCTACTAAGTTTATCTGGCTCCGTCGTAAAAACACGCTCAGGCAATGGGTTTCATTACAGGCCGCTGTAGTTTCTGGCGAATGGAGTTCCACCCGGAGTTCCACCCGGAGTTCCATGCAGCAGGAAACGGTGGAGCCGAAAATGAAACTTGAGCCGGAAGAATTCCTGCGTTTCAGAACCACGCTGCATGAGAATGACCGGTTTATCCGGCAGTTTTTGAAAGGAAGGCAATACCTCGAAATAAATTATGAAGATTTGGTAAACAATGAAGAAACGTTGAATCTCATTTGGCGATTTTTGAATGTGCGTCCTGCTAAAGTTCATTCGCTGTTAACGAAGCAGCATCCACAGCCGTTGGCTTCAATTATTGAAAATTTCGATGATTTTCGAGGGTTTGAGATCGATAACAAGGATTAGCGCCGGTTGTGCTGTGGTGCGTTGGTTATAACGGTTTTAGTTTTTTTCTAAAATTTTCTGCGGTTACTTGCAGCGAATACAATCTCCCGCTACATTAGCGCCTCAATGATAAGAACAAACGCACATATGAACTGGTGGTGGCACAATTCGAAACCCGAATCGTGAACCGGTAGATTGTATGATCTTGAGAAAAGGGCCTGTTCACGCAGGCCCTTTTTTATTGGTTTTTTTGAAGTTGACCACTGATTGAAAAGAATGGGAAGTAATTATTTGTAAAGACTATTAAGATGTACACCATACACCAAACCTACCGAAAGCTGCTGGCCGATACGCACACACCGGTTAGCATTTACCTGCGGTTGCGAGACAAGTACCCGCACACATTTTTGCTGGAAAGCTCCGACTACCACGGCCAGGAAAACAGCATGTCGTTCATTTGCTGCCAGCCAATGGCAGCGATGAGCCTTAAAGAGGGGCAGTTCAGGGCGGAGATGCCCGACAAAACTGTAAGTAAAACAGCCATAACAGCTACCGGGCAGCTGGCCCCACTTATGGAAGGCTTCCTGAAAAGCTTTAGCGTAAACGAAGTGAAGG